>JAQGOW010000253.1 GCA_028293405.1 Verrucomicrobiales bacterium | reverse complement strand
GTTGTCGTCGTTTGCGGGCAGGTTTGAACTGCGCCAGGGCAATTACGCGGATTTAGCGGAATGGATCGAGCCGGGAAGTCTCGACGGGGTGTTGCTCGATTTGGGGATCAGTTCTTTGCAATTGGGTGAAGCCGCGCGCGGTTTCAGTCTGATTGAGGAAGGACCTTTGGATATGCGGATGGATCCGACCAAAGGGATAACCGCAGCCGAGTTGGTCAATACGACGGGCGCGGAGGAGTTAGCGAGAATTTTTTGGGAATACGGTGGCGAAGAGAAATCGCGGCGCTTTGCGAAAGCAATTGAACACGATCGGCCCTTCCAAACAACACGGCAGCTTGCGCAGTTGATTGAACGTATTTCCCCGCGAGCAGGACGCAAGACGCATCCGGCGACGCAGGTTTTTCAGGCGCTGCGCATCGCCGTGAACGATGAGATTGGCTCTTTGAAAAGAGGTCTGGCGGGCGCTGTGAAAATTTTACGACCCGGCGGCAGGCTGGCGGTAATTACTTTCCATTCGTTGGAGGACCGGGTGGTGAAGGAGTTCGGCCGCCAGCTGTCGCGGGGTTACGAGTTCGATGAGGTGGACGTGCCGGAGTTGCGCAGACCAGTGCCGCCGGTGTTGAAAATCGTGACGAAGAAAGCAATTAAACCGACGGAAGATGAAGTTAGGCAAAATCCGCGGAGCAGAAGCGCGCAGTTGAGAGCGTACGAGAAATTGTGAGGAGTATTCAGTGTTCAGTTTTCGGTGTCCAATTACGAACGGCCGATGCTGAAAACTGAAACTGAAAACCGAATACTTTTTAAAAGATGGCGAAGAACAGAAAAAGCGATGCAGCAGTGAGGTTCGCGCCGGTAATCAAGGCGTTGCTCCTGTGCGCTTTCTTCGTCACGGCTGGTGTCGGTTACGTCTGGTATAAAAACCAGATCAGCATGCTCGGTCATCAAATCAAGGAGCGTGAAAATCGACTCGCTGATTTGGAACGCGGCAACAAAGTGCGACGCGATCAACTCGCGGCTTTGTGCTCGCCAGTGAAACTGGATGAGCGCGTTCGACAATTGAATTTAGGACTAGGTCCGCCGGCCCTGACGCAAATTATTCGTCTGGTCGATGCGCCGGTCCAGGTGCCGCAAACGTCCCGTATACGCGCAGTCGAATTAGCGCGACGAGATTAGCGGCCCGGTTATCAGGGGTTCAGTTTCTGAACGCTGAGACCTTTAGAGATTTGCCGGTTGCCCGCGCCTGCTTTGGTTGGAGGACCCGAACGGGCGCGGGTGGCCGGTAATTAAGCGCGAGTCGCGCTTGGTTGATGATGTTGTTTGGAGTCCCGCCTTTAGGCGGCACGACGTGTGCCGGGCCGCTTGAAGCCGAAACTCCCAGACGAGGCGCAAGCCTCACTCCACTGCGACGGTGGAAAGGAGCTACACTGTTGCTCCAAAGGTGTGCGAGATGAAGTTCACGGCGACAGATTTAAAGATTGGGTTAGTGACCGGGGCGTTAGTGCTCGGCTTTACAGCCCTCGGCTACCGTCTTGTCGATCTTCAGGTGGTGCGCCATCACGACCTGCAAGAGCGCGCCGAGCACAATACTCACCGCACCATTTCCCGTCCGCCGATGCGCGGACAAATTCTCGATATCCGTGGCAATCCGCTCGCTACCAGCATCCCTGCTAAAATCATCTGTGCCGATCCAAGTTTGCTCGGTGATCGCCGCGCACAAGTTGCTCGCGCGCTCGCGCCCTTGTTGCAGACGAACGAAAATTTCGTGTTTGAACGTTTGGCGCCGCGTTTGCGCGAAGATGGCAAAACGAATGGCTACATCGTTCTAAAACGCAAAGTCACTCTCGACGCCTGGGAAGCGATCAAGAAAACGATGTCGACAATTACCTTCGGCATCGATGAAACGAAACTCAAACCGCTCGACAAACGCTTCTACACCAACCTGCGCGCCAAAGCTGTGTTCGCCGAAGATGACGAAATCCGCGTTTATCCAAATGGACGTCTCGCGTCGCATGTTCTGGGCTACGTTGCGAACGACGATCTCCAGTCCGGGCAGAATGGCGTCGAGCTTGCGTTTAATTCAAAGCTGACCGGAGTTCGTGGTTGGCTCCGGACGGAAATCGACAAACGCCAACGTGAGCTCGTGGTGTTCCGTGAAGAAGCAGTTGATCCACGTGATGGATTGAATGTTGTCCTGACCATCGACGCTGGCCTGCAAAACATTGCCGAAAACGAGTTGGTCGAAATCATGAAGAAACACACGCCGATTAGCGCGTCGTGCACCATCGTTCGTCCGCGCACCGGTGAAATATTGGCGATGGCGACGATTCCGAATTTCGACCCTAATCGCCCCGGCGCATTTCCGATGGACGCGTTGCGCAACCGAATTATCAGCGACATCGCCGAACCGGGTTCAACGTTCAAAATTGTCGTTATTAGCGCCGGCCTCAACGAACAGGTCGTTCATTTAAGCGACGTCTTCAATTGCGGTCATGGCCAGTTTCCATTTGCGGGCAAAGTGCTTCACGACCACGAACCCTACGATGATTTGACCGTTGTCGGCATCATCACGAAATCCTCCAACATCGGTTCCGCAAAAGTCGGCATCCGTCTCGGCGAGCAACGTCTTTACAAATACATTACCGATTACGGTTTCGGCACGAAGACCGGTATTCCATTGCCCGGCGAAGTCTCTGGTATCGTTCATCCAATTGAAAAATGGTCAAAAGTTTCCATCGCCCAAATTCCAATGGGGCAGGGCATCGCCGTCACGCCGTTGCAGATGGTCATGGCCATGTCTGCCATTGCGAACCACGGCGTGTTGATGCGCCCGATGCTTGTTGATCGCCTGGAAAATTCCGATGGCAAAATCGTGGCGAAATATCAGCCGCAGCCCGTTCGCACTGTTGCGACCGATCGCGCGATTAAAGACATGATCACCGCGCTGAAAACCGTTCCGACCAAAGACGGCACCGCCGAAAAAGCGCACATGGAACATTTCACCGTCGCGGGAAAAACCGGCACCGCGCAGAAGGTCGAGCACGGGCACTATGCACCAGGAAAATATTTTTCGTCATTCATTGGATTTTTCCCTGCGGACAATCCGGAGATCGTGATTTCAATCGTCCTCGACGAACCGAAGAACGGCCACTACGGCGGCTTGACCGCTGCACCGTATTTCAAGGAAATGGCCGATCGCGCCGCGAACTATTTGAATCTAAAGCCTGACATCGAAGTTGAACCTCTGATGGATGGTCAACCGCGCCTGCTCCAGGCGTCGAACACCAAAAAGGGACAGCAACTCAAACAACACTGAACCTATGAAAATTAAAAAATTCGAAACGGATCAGCAGCAGGCAACTAGCAACTTTGGACTCGCCACACAAGGCGGGCCGGCTTTCCCGAAAGCGTTTTCCACTGAACCGGTCGAACAGGCGATTGCTGAACTCGAATCAAGTGCCGTTCCTCCACACATGGAAGGTCGTCGCCTCGCGCTGAATCGCGGGTTACGTGGACCTCGTCGCAGATTTGACACAAACACTCCGTTGCACG
>JAQGOW010000244.1 GCA_028293405.1 Verrucomicrobiales bacterium | reverse complement strand
CTGCGCGTGCAATCGCGTCTGTTGTCGTCGTCGATCGGGCTGTTCATCGTCGCTTACCTCAGCCTGTCGTTCATGTTATTTCGGTTCGGGCTGCGGTTCCTGAACAACTTTCCCGCGCTCGGCCCTTTGTTGACGGAGCGATTGCTGTATTTGCTCTTTGCATTTTTGTTCGTGCTGCTGCTCTTCAGCAACATCGTCATCGGTTACAGTAATTATTTTCGCAATCGCGAAACGCAATTTCTCGTCACGCTGCCGCTTTCGCCCAAGACGATCTTTCGCTGGAAGTTTTTCGAATCAGCATTTCTCGCGTCGTGGGCGTTCATATTTTTAATCGCGCCATTGCTCGCCGCTTACGGGCTGACGCGCCATGTGCCGTGGCATTTTTACCTGATGACCCTCGCGGCCATCGGAATGTTTATTATTCTACCGGGAGTTTTTGGCGCGTGGGTGGCGTTGAATCTCGCGCGGTTTTTGGACCGGCGCACTTTTCAAATCGCCGCGGTCACCGCTGTGCTCATTGCCATTCCATTGGTCACGATTTGGTTCAGGCCTGAACCGCTCACCGAAGAAACGACCGACGCGCGCGTGCTCGTGACTTTGGATAAAATCATGGAGCACACGCATTTTGCCGAATGGCCGTTCCTGCCGAGTTATTGGCTGTCCTCGAGCGTGCTGAATTGGGCGGAAGGCGCGATTAGTTCGGCCATGTTTTACCTGCTCGTGCTTTTGGCGAACGTGCTCTTTTTCGGGTTTCTATCGTTCACTTCGCTCGGCAGCCAATTCTATGAATCCTTCGCGACGGTTCAGAGCCGCGCTAGTATTTTTCAGGGCTGGGATTGGTTCCGCCGAAGGGGCGAGCGCAAGATCGAGTTTGGTTATCATCGCGGCTGGGCCGAACGCGCCTTGGCGTATTGGTATAACCCGCCGTCGGATGTGCTCGCGATTTTGGTGAAAGATTCGCGCATGTTTTGGCGCGACACCTTGCAGTGGGGCCAGACGCTCGTGCTGTTCGGATTGCTCGGCGTTTACATCATTAACCTGCGCCATTTCTCGCAGGATTTGACGAGCCGTTTTTGGGTGCACCTGGTGTGTTATTTGAATCTCGGCGCGTGCGCGCTTAATCTCGCGACGCTCACGACCCGGTTTGTTTTCCCGCAATTTTCGTTGGAAGGAAAACGCCTTTGGATCGTCGGCATGGCGCCGCTCGGGTTGATTCAAGTGCAACGCGCCAAGTATTGGCTGGCCAGTCGCGCGGCACTGGGCGTGACGCTCGCGCTTATTTCGATCTCGTGTTACATGCTGCAAATGGCGCTGGGGCGCACGCTTTACCTCGCGGTGATTATTTCGACGATGACCTTCACGCTGACGGCGCTGGCGACCGGCCTCGGCGCGATCTATCCAAATTTTCGCGAAGATAATCCGTCGAAGATTGTCAGTGGTTTTGGTGGGACGTTGTGTTTGGTGCTGAGCTTTCTTTATATCGTGGCGTCGGTGGCGGTGTTGGCGATGGGTTCGCCCTGGGGTTGGAAAGGTGAAGCGTCGATTAGCTGGATTATTGGAAGTTGGGTGGCGTTCATTTCGATGTCGCTCATTTTCGGTTGGATCCCGTGGCGGCTTGGACTGCGCAGGCTGGACAAGTTTGAGATGTGAGAATGGCGCTTGCAATACTCGCACTGCTTGGCGCGACCGCGTTTGCCAGTCACGCACAAACTGCCGTTGTTCCCAAGTCGTTTGCGGGCGCGAAACAGCCGCAAGTTGCAGTAACAGTCAGCAACGTTGGTTTCGTCGCTTTCGGCAAAGGCAATTCAATCTACGTCGCGCGTTCGACAAACTCCGCAACAAGTTTCGAACCACCGCAGCTCGTTTCAACGGTGCCCAAACTCGCACTGGGGATGCGGCGCGGGCCTCGAATTGTTTCGACCGCAAACGCAATCGCGATCAGCGCCATCTCGCACGATGACGGCAATCTCTATTGTTGGGTGTCGAATGATGACGGCGTGCACTGGACCAAAGGCGCGCGAGTCAATGACGGGTCAGGCGCGGCTCGCGAGGGATTGCATGCGATGGCGGCTCACGGCAACACCGTCGCCATGGCTTGGCTGGACTTGCGTAGTGGGAAGACGGATTTGCGCGGGGCTGTCTCCAAAGACAGCGGCGCGACGTGGTCGACAAATTTCGTGATTTATCAATCGCCGGACGGACATATCTGCGAGTGTTGCCATCCGAATATCGCATTCGGCCCCGATGGGAAATTGTTCGTTGTGTGGCGCAATTGGCTCAACCGGTCGCGCGATCTTTATCTGGCCGAAAGCAACGACCTTGAACATTTCGGCGCAGCAGAAAAGCTCGGGACAGGTTCATGGCCGTTGAATGCTTGTCCGATGGATGGCGGGGGACTGGCGATCAACACCAACGGCGCGCCCGTGACGGTGTGGCGTCGTGGAACGGAAATTTTATCGTCGGGCAATGGGACGGCTGAACAATCGGTCGCCAGCGAAAGCTCGCAGCCTTGCCTCGCGATAACGGCAGCCGGCACCAATGTTGTTTGGCATACACACGGCGGGCTGATGTTGCGCACGCCGCATCAACAATCGCCCTTCCAATTCGCGGCCTCTGGCAAATTTCCTTCCATTAGCGCGTTGGGTGACAAGGTCATTGTCGTCTGGGAAACCGGCGAAACCGACGCGCCAATTGTTGCGAAGATTTTTCGCTGATTGCGTGAACTTTTTGCACGATGCGTGAAAAACCAACGCATGTTCACGCACTGAAGTGTGTGTTTGTGACATGAAGTGTGGTTTTTCAACGATTTACGTAGGTTTTGCCAGTGTCGACACACGTGGCACGGATTTGGCTAAAGAATCAAATACAGAGAGGCTGAAATGGGGTAAGAACCTTGGGACAGGCTGCTGGAGGTGGAGCCTGGGGAAATAGACCAAGGTCTTTCGTCGAACTGCGCCTTGCCCCATCTTCGGCCTCTCTCTTTTCTTTTTTCCTGCGCTTTCGTCCCTGAGAAAGCTATCGTCAACGCGTGAATCAGGTCATCACCGCGCGTGACATTTCCAATCGCGAATTTCTCGAACTTTACGCCCGACCCGGTCGGATCGGCCTCGCCGGCGGCAGCACGTTGATTGATCGCGTCATTCGTCGCGCGGAACGTCGCATCAACGTTGACCAAAAATGGAGCACGTGGTCGCACGCGTTCATTTTCAGCGAACGCCGTTGCGACGGGCATCAATGGGTGATCGAATCCGACCTCGCCGCCGTGCGCAAACACATCCGGCTTGGTGTGCAGGAAAATCGGATGGGCAAATATTACGATGAAGAACTTTACGGAACGCTCGCGATTTTGGATTTCGGCCTTTCTGAGGACCAACTGCGCGCGCTCTTGTGCCACGGTTTGCAACTTATGTCCGATGCGACCCGCTATTCCGTGCGCGAACTGTTCGGCACGTTGCTCGCGTTAAAAAAGCCGGAGCTGCGTTTGAAAGAAAACGTGCTCGCGCGCGATCAATCGTTTTTCTGCTCGGCGTTCGTGCAACATCTCTATCACCAAATCGGTTTGGACCTCGCGCCCGGCATCAATGCCAAACACACCACGCCCGAGGATATTTCGGCGACGCTGATCCCGCACTCGCGTTGGGTGTTGCACCGCGAACTGGGCGAGAGCAAGACGAAGGAACGGGTGCGCAAAGTTTTGGCGCGGGTGAAGTCGAACCGCGGTTTAGCCACGGATTGAACGCAGATTAAACACGGATTCAACGGGGATTAGCGCCTATTCTGACAAAATTGAATCTGTGTTCCATCCGTGTTTCATCAGTGGCTATATACGTCTCTAAGAACTATTGGCCCACCTTCAACCGCGTCGGCTCTTTCAATATCACCGGTTGTTCTTCGTCCCAAGGCGGATTGACGTGGGCCAGTTTCAAACCTTTTGCCAATTGCGGTAACGGAAAAAACGCGGTGCGCGATTGGCCCAACACTTCGCCCCAATGCCACAGTTCACCGTCGCTCGTGATGACAACGCCAAGCGCGTGGCGACCTCCGCAGAACGCGACGGTTCGTTTCTCGAGGGGAAAGCGGCGGAGTTTCGCGTGGGTTCTCACATTGGCTTTCGCCGGCGCAGGATCGAAGACTTCAATCAGGGAAGGATCACCGTAAAGTGCGCGCGTGATGGTGAGCGGTTTCTTCGCGTCGCCGAGGATGACGTGTGTCGACTCTCCGAAATTTATAGTCGCTGCCGCGTCACCGTAACGATAGGTGACCTGCAACTTTTTCACGGAACCAAACGCCGGATCGCTGCCGAGCACCGAGTTTTCCACGCGCATGTCGAGTTGATCGTTTGTGACCAGGTTCTGGACGGTTTTCGTGACGTCCACGACGCCACGTTCTTCGCCCGGGTTCAAGATCCAAAGCGAGCCGTCGCGCTTCATGAACATTGGATCAGGAGAACCAAAGTCGGCGCACTTGCTCCAATCTTTGTCGTGCCCGACTTGCAAAGGGACAAAGTCGTTGGTCCGATCGACGTTGGCGTAAAGATAGGCATTGCGGCCCCACACCCACAATGTGCCGTCGGATTTAATCGCAAATGCCATCCACTCGCCGACGCCGACATCGATCCAATTCGTGTCCGGCGAAATGCGCGTCGGAACAGAAATGCTCGCGCCTTTGGCCGTCCGCGAATAATCCCAGCCCCAAAACCAAAGGCTGCCATCGCTCTGTTGCGCGACGTTGTCGACGAGGTTGGCCCAAACGCGAGTCCAGTTGGTCGAGGTGCCGATTTGGGCGGGAACACGAGTGCTGTTGGTCGTTCCGTTACCGAGTTGACCGGCCCAGTTGTTTCCGGAAGACCAGATTGTGCCGTTGCGTTTTAGGGCGAGCGTGTGAGGTCCGGCGCAGGCAACTTGCATCCAATCGTTGCCGGGAAAGGCACGAACCGGTAACGGCTGTTCGCGCCCGGTGTTGGTGTTGCCTAGTTGCCCATACAAACTTTCGCCCCAACCCCACATCGAGCCGTCGATCTTCAAAGCCACTGTCGTCGATCCACCGACGGAGACATCGACCCAATTTGTTTCGGTGCCGATTCGGCGAAGCGACGCAAGCATCGTGATGTTTGTGCCAAACCCGAGCGAGTGCCAACCGAACTTGTTGTCGCCCCAACTCCAAAGGGAGCCGTCGGAAGCGAGCACGACGCCGTGATCTGGGCCAAGCGCGAGTATCGGGGCGCGTGTGCCGATCGGGATTTTCCAGGACGACCGATCTTCGTGCGTGAAGTTCCAAACGAGCGCAAACGCAACACACACGATCGCGAGAAGGGCGACCGTGCGTTTGGTGCGAGGAGTCATCCTGCGGCGATTAGGCTGAATCGGCTACGTGGCGGATTCCCCTTCGGCCAGCTTACGATACAGCGTCGCCACACTGACACTGAGCAACTGCGCTGCCGCTTCTTTGTCGCCGCCGGTTTGGGCCAGCGCGCGGTTGAGGTAAGCTGATTCCTGGTCACGCAGGAAATCTTTGAGCGAGGCAATTGGTTGAGCGAAACCGGTTGGCGAATGAGTCGCAGCGGCGGCAGCTTCTTTCGCAGTGCGAATTTGCGTGTCGCTCGGGCTCGGCGGCGTCGGTTTGACTTCGATGATTTCGTCGTTTTCGTCGGAAACCTTCGACAGCTTGCTGACAATTGGTGGCAAATCGGCAATGCGCACCACGCCGTCGTCGCACAAGGCGCAACCGCGTTCCACCGCATTTTCCAGTTCCCGCACGTTACCCGGCCAGTCGTGTTCTGAAAGCAGTTCGACCGCTTTGCGTGTGATTTGGAAGGGTTTGCCGTTTTTCGGGTTAAGCCGTTGCTTCAGGAAGTGAACGACAAG
>JAQGOW010000243.1 GCA_028293405.1 Verrucomicrobiales bacterium | reverse complement strand
ATCACAAGTTTCATTACGATTCGTATAAGCAGGCGGAAAAATGGCTGGCATTGCACGAGGCTTATTCGCCGGCACGCAACAAGGACGTCGATTGTTTGCGCATTTACAACGATGCGTTTCGGGCGGCAATCAACCGAACGCAAAGGAATGTCCACGTTGTTGGCCTGGGTTGTGGTGGTGGACAGAAAGAGGCGGCGCTGCTGAAGTTGTTGAACGAACGCGGCAGTGAGGTGGCGTATTCGCCTAGTGATGTGAGCCTGGCTTTGGTGCTTGCCGCGCGGACGAATGCCTTTGGGTTTGTCGATGAACCGAAATGTTGGCCGGTCGTTTGTGACCTAGCGAAAACAGATGATTTGCTGCAGTTGTTTGGTCAACACGAATCGAGTGCTTCTCGCGTCGTTACTTTCTTTGGGATGATTCCGAATTTTGAGCCAGACGCGATCGTTCCGAAGTTGCGGTCGGTACTCCGCGCAAATGACGTTCTTTTATTCAGCGCCAATCTTGCGCCGGGCGATGATTATGAACTTGGCGTGCGACAAATTTTGCCTCAATACGACAACGACCTGACGAAGGATTGGTTGCTGACGTTGCTCTTGGATTTAGGTGTGGAGCGTACTGATGGAGATGTCGTGTTTGGGATTGAGGAGACCAGGTACAAACGTGTGGTTGCGAACTTTGTTTTTAGTAATGCGCGCGAGATTCGGCTGGGGACAGAGCGATTCGTGTTCGAGGCGGGCAGTCGTGTCCGACTTTTCTTTTCGTATCGTTACCAACCCAAACACGTCGTCGGATTGTTGAAAGAGCAGGGGATTGAGGTTGTCGAACAGTTCGTAACCGATTCCCAAGAAGAAGGCGTTTTTGTCTGCCAGTTGGCGAACGGCTAGAACGCTTTCATCGTGTCCAATACAGCGCGGGTGCGCGGGACTTCGTGGGTTCTGAACAGGTCTGTTTTTCCCAACGCAGCGAGGACGGCAAAGAACGGTTCCGCAAAACGGACTTCTTCGCGGAAATATTCAAAGGCGTGCGGCAGTGCGTGGCAGACTGGAAAACCTAGAGTGCGCAAGCGGAAGGTGTTCAGGAAGACGGTCATTTGATGACGGACACGGACGGAGCTGTCCTGGAGATTGCGGTAGTAAAAGCCAAGGCCGGGATCGATGAAGATTTTCTTCATGCCGCATTTCCCGGCGAGGTCGATCTGACGTGAAAAATATTCGTGCATCATTTCGGTCGAATCGGCGGCGAAATCGAAATCAGTGACTTCGCGGACGTTCGCGCCTTGGACGTAGCATATAATAACAGCGGCATCGTGTGCGGCGGCCATCCGATAAATTTCGTCGGCATCACGCGAGCCAGTCAGATTGATGACGTCGGCGCCGAGTTCGAGACACGTGCGGGCTACTTCCGGTTGGTACGTTTCAATTGAGACGAGGTGCTTGCCGGCTTTGAGTTGTTTGAGGACGGGAAGGAGTTTGCTTTGCTGCAATGCGGAATCGACACGAGTGGCGCTGGCCAAAGTAGATTCTGCCCCGACGTCGATAATTTGAGCGCCTTGGGCACGCATCATGTCAGCGCGTTGGATGGCGGCTTCGGTGCTCAAGCAGACACTCTCGCGATACCAGGAATCGGGCGACAGGTTGATGACGCCCATGATGGCTGGTTGGGAATTGAAGGCGAACTGCTGGCCACCGATGGCAAACTCGCGGACGCGGGCACCCGCAGCGGTGCGGTTTTTATCCAATAGGTCGGCGAGATATTCCAGCGTCAGCACGGTTCATTAAGGATTAAGTTTTATGATTTAAGAAGCAAAAAGGAGGGGGCCCCACCCTTCCCGGGGTATTGACCCGTTACATCGTTACAACCCCTGTAAACATTGGGGATTTTTGCTGTTTTACCCGTTACATTGCCCGTTACAGACCCTCTGCGGAGGCGTAACAATTACTGAGTTTGCACCTGGTTGGTTTGCCAGCCGCCGCCCAAAGCGCGATACAACTGCACGGTCGCAAGGTATTCATTCAGGCGATTTTGGAGCAGGGCGCGTTCGGTGGGAAACAGTTGTTGTTGCTGTTGCAGGACCTCGTAGTAGTTGGATTTGCCCAACCGATACCGCTCCAAGGCGAGTCGGACAGATTCTTTGTAGGCATTAACGGCTCGAGCTTGTGCGACGACGGTCTGGGCAGATTTTTCGCGTGCGATGAGTGCGTTGGAGACATCCTGAAGCGCACGCAACACGATGCCTTGATATTGCAAGATGGCCTGATCGCGAAGGGCCAAAGCTTCGCGATATCGCGCTTTCAACCGGCCGCCCTGAAAAATTGGACCCGCTAAATTCGCGCCGATGGACCACGCGAAACCAGCTCCGGAAGCCAGCGCTGGCAAATTCGTGCCGACTTGTCCGATCAATGCACTGAGATTCAAGTTTGGCAATCGGTCGGCGAGGGTGACACCGACTTGTGCGTTGGCAGCTCGCAACTGGAATTCGGCCTGACGAATATCGGGACGTCGCGCGAGCAACGAAGAGGGGAGGCCCGGCGGAATTTGCGGCGGGTGGTCCGCATTCCAATTTGGTGTGCGCACGATCGGCCCGGGATTTTGGCCGAGAAGAATGCTGAGCAGATTCTCTTCCACGAAGATTTGTTGCTCGATGGAGGGGATAAGAGCGGCATTGGCATCGAGGATCGCTTGTGCAGCCATGGTCTCGAGTTTGGTTCCGACGCCACCTTGCAAGCGCCGTTCGAAAATACGCAGGCTGGTGGCGAAGGAGTTCGTCGTGTCGCGGGCAATTTGCAGGTCGCTATCGAGCGCGAGCAGTTGGAGATAGTTCTGGGCGACTTGCGCAACGAGCGCGACGGTGATGTCGTGACGCGCTTCATCGGTCGCGAAATATTGAGCGCGGGCGGCCTCAGTTAATCGGCGAACGCGACCCCAGATATCTGGTTCCCAGGAAGCGTTGATATCGGCTCCAAGAAAGCCGGCCGAAGAGGTGGACGTCGGTGCGACCGATCCCCCTGAGCCAACGTTTTTTCCTTTGCCAATCACGGCACCGTAGTTGAGTTGAGGAAAGAGACTCGCGCGATTTTCGATAACGATTTGGTGGGCTTGTTCGACGCGCGCGACGGCGATGCGCAAGTCGTAATTGTTCGTCAACGCGACGCGAATGAGGTGTTGCAGGGGTTCGTCATGAAACACTTCCCACCACGGCAAGTCGCCGAAAGAATTGGTGACCGTCTCATTCGAACCACGGAACGTCTCCGGTGTGTTTGTTTTTGGACGCTTGTAATTCGGCCCGACCGCACAGCCGGCAATCAGGAGCAATCCAAGCAGCAGTTTGAGGTAGCGATAGTTCATTTAGACGGCGGAGTTGGAGATGGGGGTGCGCCATGAGCGCCTGCGGGTTTGCGTCGGAAGCGCGCAACCAGTTTTTCAACTGCGGCAAACGTTACGGGCACAAGCAAGGTGTCGACGAGTGTTGCGCCCAACATTCCGCCGATAACGACAGTCCCGAGCGTTCGCCGCGAAACCGCGCCCGAGCCCGCTGCAAGCCACAACGGCATACAACCGAGAATGAACGCGAGCGAAGTCATGAGAATCGGACGTAAACGAATGCGCGCACCTTCAAGTGCAGCGTGGAAAATATCTTTTCCTTTCTCCTCATACTCCGTTTTGGCGAACGAGACGATCAGGATCGCGTTCTTGGCCGCGAGGCCGATGAGCATGACGAGACCGATTTGTGCATAAATATTATTTTGGAAATTGCGCAGCGTCAGCGCAAGGAACGCCCCGAGAATCGCCGTCGGTGTCCCGAGCAAAACGCTAAACGGCAATGACCAACTCTCGAATTGCGCCGCGAGAATGAGGAAGACGCACGCGATCGAAAGAGAAAACACCTGCCACGTCTTCACGCCTTCGGCAGCTTTCTTATCCTGGAACGACATGCCGAAATAATCGAAGCCCATGTCTTGCGGCATGGTTTCAGCGAATATTTTTTCGAGTTCTTCATTGGCTTGTTGCGAACTCACCCCTTCGGCGGCTGACCCGTTGATCTGTGCGCACGGATATTCGTTGAAGTGCATAATGAACTCGGGTCCGAAGCGGCGTTCCACCGTCGCAAATGTCGAGAGCGGCACACTCTCGCCACGATTATTACGCA
>JAQGOW010000176.1 GCA_028293405.1 Verrucomicrobiales bacterium | reverse complement strand
CTCGAACAGCGTGACGATGGACAGTGCCGGTTCAATCACGTTTTCGGTCAATCAACTTGGTGGATTTTCGGGACACTTAGGAATGAACATGGCTGCTTCTATTCCGTTCGGCGGCCAGTTTGATGCTGACGGCAATGCGACAGCAGTGATCACCCGCGGAAAGAATCCTTCACTGACGCTGACACTCAAGCTAGATACGACCGGCGCTTCACAACAAATCACAGGCACGATTGCTTGTAAGACTAATTGGACGGCTAATCTCATTGCTGACCATGCTGCGTTCGGCGGTCGCACCCCAGCACCGTTTACGGGTAACTATACGTTTGCGTGGCAGGGGACGAACGATGCAAGCGCTGGACCAGCGGGTGACAGTTATGGAACTGCTTTCATCAATCGCGTTGGAATACTTAGCCCGGTGATTCGTCTCGCCGACGGTGTGACGCTTTCGCCTGTGGTTGGCGTTTCGAAAGATGGCAACTGGCCGTTCTACCTATCCGTTTTCGGCAGAGAGATAGTCATCGGATGGGTGCATATCAACGGCAGTGGCGTGATGACCGGCACATTGAATTGGATAAGGAACCCGAGCGCAGTCGGCAACTATCGCGCTGGATTTACTAACGCTGTGTCGTTGACCGGATCGACATGGATTGCTCCAAAGAATCGCACAAGTGGTTTGAATCTGACGAGTCCAGTTATAACGCTGACCGGCGGGAACCTTGTATCGGACCTTGTTCCGACGGCCATCTTCAACCCGAATACTTTGACCTTTAGTTCAACCAGTCCCCAACTGAGTCTGCGATTAATTCCGAGCATCGGACTATTCGACGGTCACTTTACAGACCCAGCTACCAGCCGTGTACGCCTCATCAATGGTGTCATGCTGCAAAACCAAAACAACGCCCGTGGGTTTTTCATGGGGGCCGACCAAAGTGGCGCCGTACGGTTCGATAATCCGTAAAGGGCGCAGCGGAACAGCAACCAGGATCTTAGTATGTATAAAGTCGAAGACAGAGCACAGCGATGCGCCATACCCCGCCGGGCGGGGCAATTTCTTGCGGGGTTAAGCCGCAAGATATTCCTGCCGGCATTAATTGGACTGGTCGCCATTTCGGCGAGCGCGCAGTCGGTAGCGCCACCAAACGATAATTTCGCCAATGCACAGCCCATTTCGGGACCATCCGGCAGCGTGCGTGGCAACGATGTCGGCGCGACCGCTGAAGCAAGCGAACCTGCACATAACGGGATTGCGGCAACAAATTCCATCTGGTTTGTTTGGACGGCTCCAACCAGTGCCTGGTACACGTTCGACACCCGCGGCAGCACTGACCCGAACGGACACAACCTTAATACAGTTTTAGGCATTTATACCAATGCACCGATTGATCAGTTAGGGGCTGTTCCCACGACTTCGAACGGCGGGAATCCGAACGATGATGACCAGAGTGCAAACGCTAACGGCGAAACCAACACGATCAGCCGCGTGGATTTCCAAGCGAAAGGTGGCACTACCTACTATATCGCTGTCGACAGTGGTATCAACTCAACAACAAGCGTACCGGACGCACCGGGGACTGTAGTATTGAATTGGAATACTTCGTCCTCCTCCGGCGTATTCGCATGGGCAAGTGGCGTCCAAACCGGCCAAGCCATCTATGTTGGGGGTGGTAGTACTATTCCCGAGCAGAATGTCCCCACGAAAGGTATCCGTAATGCAGGCCGATTTCCAACGCGTTTGATGTATTTGGCTTCAGATAATGCTTTCAAGCTCAATGACCAGACGAATACGGTGACAATCACGCGCAAGGGCGGTTTTACCGGTCGTGTTCACGTCCAATACGAAATCACTAGCACTATTTATACGAACCTGTTTCAAACGAACTGGAACGGTACGAACATTACGACGACGACGTATCAGCCAACCGACCCGTTGAATCCCGACACAAACGTTGACGTTGTTGTCAGCTTCACCAATGTATTTACCACAAACCTTTTCTTCACGAACAAGTTCCAAGACAATTTGTATGGCAACATTGTTTACGACCAGGACATTGGTGGCCGTACTACGGCGACAATTATTGCAGCGCCCGACTTGGTGACGCCTGGGCCAATCCGGACAAATCGTTCGACGACCAACTATACCTGTTCATCGATCCTTCCGGCAACGGCATGCGATTCGAATAGCTATCCACCGTTCCCACTTACGCCGGTGGTCACAAACGGTCTTTATACGATCATCATTACAAACACGTTCTGTAACTTTGATAATCCGATCATCGCGACGCAGTACGTGGATTCCATTGTGGGTGGGGACGTCGACCCGGATGCGTTTGTGCCTAACTACGTGTCTGAATATCCCACTGGAACGAATGAAATGGTTTTCGATGACTTCCAGATGAGTGCGAGTGCACCTGTGAACTTGGCTAATATTTTTGACCAGCCTGACTTTTCCAGTTTTGCAACTGACTTCAGTTATTTTCACTATGGTGTGAACCGCACGTTTGTCCTGAACATCACGAATGTGTACATGGATTCGTTGGAAAGTCCGGACGTTGTCCCGCCGACGATTGACCCGGTGGATGGTTTTGCCGCGATCAATGTTGTCCAAACGGACGTTGTAACCCCGAATGTTTCTGCTTGCGAAACCAATACGATTTTCAACTGGCAGTATTCGCGCTATCAAGTTGGTGAGGGAGGAAACCCTACGCCGGTCCATGGCCGCCCAAACGAAGGTGGGATTTGGATACAGATCTGGAATGCGCCGCTAGGGGGGGCATCGGTGCAGTATCGCATTAACTGGCTGCCAAATCCGAATAGTTACGATAATTACCACAATTATCCTTTGGAACCCGGGTCGGATTATGGCAAGCCTGGTATCGATTGTACTGAACTTAAGGGCACTGTAACTGTTCCTGGGCCCGGAAATTGGTTGGCTGAGATTGGGTGGCCAGGCCCGTTTGGCCTCACTGACTCCTTGGTGGAATTCAACGAAGATATCCGTCTTCAGTTGTTCAATCCGACCCCCAACCAATTAGCGACGGCGCCAGGCATCTTAGGCAGCCAGAGTGAAGCAACGGTAACGATCAAATTTAACCAGCAGCCGGCGGGCGCGGTTGATCGCGGCCATAACCCTGACTTTTCCTCTGCATCGTATCCAAGTTTCAACCCGATTCCGGGCGCGAATGGACCAGTGTATGGCGTGGCAGTTCAAGGGGACGACCAGTCTGTCATAGTTGGCGATTTCACGGCGTTTGATACGGTGCCATTCAATCGTATTGCCCGTCTGACGACTGGCGGCTTGCCGGATTCGAACTTTAACCCCGGCGATGGTGCGAATGAGTTTATCACCTCGGCCGCTATCGATTCGAACGGTAAAATTGTCATCGGCGGTGGATTCACCTCGTTCAATGGCACGACACGTTATCACTTGGCGAGGCTGTTGCAGAACGGTCCGCTTGACACTTCGTTCAAGCCCGGCTTTGGCGCGGATGCGACAATTTGGGCGACCACGTTGCAACCTGACGGCAAGATTTTAATCGGTGGTGAATTCAGTTCTTATGATGCGACGAATCGCAACGCGATCGCTCGTGTCAACGCGGATGGTTCGTTGGACACCAGCTTCGCTCCATCGTCCGGAGCGAATGACACGGTATTCGCCATTGCGGGTCAACCCGATGGCAAGGTCGTGATCGGCGGCCAATTTACTAAGGTCAACGGCGTTCCGCAGGCGCATATCGCAAGACTGAACACGGACGGCTCGCTTGACACCACCTTCAACTCTGGCCCGGGCTTTGATGACAACGTCTATGCGATCGCAGTGCAAGCGGATGGCAAGCTCGTGGTTGGTGGTGCGTTCGCCTCCTATAACAACAACGGAGCCAATGGTATTGTACGTATTAATGCCGATGGTTCTTACGATTCCTCGCTAGACGTAGGAAGGGGCGCGAACTCGACAGTTTATGCAGTGAAACTGCAAAGTGACGGGGGAATTCTTATTGGCGGTCGTTTCAACAGCATCAACGATACGCGGCGCGTGGGTGTCGCCCGGTTGCTCACGAACGGTTGGTTGGATACCAGCTTCATGGATACGGCATACAATCAGTTTGCCGGCTTGCCGAACCATTATCACAACGAATTCGTTTACAATGTGAAGGATGGTTATAGCCCGAATAACACGCGGAATTTTGTATTTGCCATCGGGCTGGAATCTGGTGGCGACGTGATGATCGGTGGCGGCTTCCAACGTGTTGGCGGTGGCGGCGCGCGCGATGACGTACGTGACCGCTACAACGTGGCGCGTCTGGTTGGCGGAGCAACGCCCGGACCGGGCAATGTTCTGATGACCAAGAATACCTACAACGCGGATGAAAATTCCGGTGTAAAAGGCTGCTTCATCAACCTGCTTCGTACGAATGGTACTCTTGGGGCCGTGGCAGTTAATTTCAGTACGAACTTCCTTCCGGTTGGACCGGGAGCGGCGACGTCGAACGATTTTAAGTTAAATGCGAAGAACACGACGGAGCCGACCTACCAGACCTATTGGCCCGCAACGACTACCATTCTTCCTACTCAGTGGGGCTGGATGAAGAGCGATGGCTTTTATGGCCCGAGTGAGAGCCTTGTCCCAACGCCTAATACGAAGGAGCCAAACATCCCGTTGTATCTCGATATCACTGACAACCCTTTCGTCGATGGAAATCGCGCAGCTCTGTTGGGTTTATTGCAGCCCGACGGAACCAGCACTTTTGCTCTGGGCGGTGAAACAATTCCGCTCGGGGTAGCTTTCGGAAATCGCGATGCACGGTTGCAAATTGTCGATAATGATTACTATGCGGGCATCTACGGCTTCAGCCTCGCCAACTATAATGTGGCGCGCGGTCCTGCGAATACAACAGTTACGGTCACGGTCGTTCGCACGAATGGTACGACAGGCAATGTGAGCCTTAACTTCGCGACTGCGCCGGGCACGGCGTTGAATGGTCTCGATTACGTAAACACGAACGGTGTGCTGACTTTTGGTGCCGGCGTCAATAGCCGCAGCTTCCAAGTGCAGATTAAGGGAAGCACGACGATTCAGCCCGACCGGTTCTTCAACGTAAAACTCTCGTTTGCGTCGAATCCGGGTAATTACGGCGTGATGGATCCGAGTGTGTTCCCGACGAATGCCACGGTGACGATCATCGATGGCAATCTGCCTGCTGGACATCTAAACTTCACTTCGGCCAGCAACTCGGTCGGCGAAACTGCAGGATTTAAGGCGATCTCTGTTTCGCGCAGCGGTGGTAGTGTTGGCGCAATTTCAGTGGATTTCCAGACTTCGCCAGGAACGGCCGTTGACGGCGTGAACTACGCCGGCACCAATGGCACTCTGCGCTGGAACAGTGGAGACATCCAGCCCAAGACATTCCTCGTCCCGGTCATTCATGACGGAGCAGTTACTGGCGATCTCTCGGTCAACCTGACATTATCCAACCCGCTCATTGCAAGTAATCCCGGCGATCCGAATAACACGAACGTTCTCGGATTGGTCAGCAACGCTGTTTTGACCGTAGTGGACGAAGATGCGTTTGGCCAGATCGGCTTTGTTGCGCCCAATTTCAACACGGCGGAAAACTCACGCACAATTCACGTGACGGTTTCGCGAACAGGTGGCATCGCCGGTTCTGCGACAATCAACTATGCGACGACAAACCTGGGCCCGGCGAGTAACTCGATTTTCGCGCAGGCGTTGACGAATTACGTTCCGGCAAGCGGCCAATTGAACTTCGGACCAGGCGAGTTGAGCAAAGGCTTTGACGTGCTGTTGGTGGATAATGGCGTGCAGAATCCGGATAAGGTGTTCGGTGTGGTTCTGTTCAACCCGAACCCATCGGCGACTACAAATCAATCGCTCACGTTCGCAACGGTGACGATTATTGATGATGAAACACAGCATGCTCCGGCCGGGCAGGTGGATACCACCTATGTGTTCCCTGGTTTCAATGACGCTGTATTAGCAACCACATTGCAGCCTGACGGCAAATTGCTCGCCGGCGGTAATTTCACCCTCTTGAACAGTTCTGTGCGGAATCACATTGCACGATTGAATGTTGACGGATCGGTTGATACTGACTTCGGCAATAACCTGACCGGCACTGATGGCGCGGTTCGCGCGATTTTGAGCATGAGCCCGAATCCGTCGCTGACCTTGGCAACTGGCTATTCCAACGGCCCGATCGTGATCGCAGGTACGTTCGACATCGTCAACGGCGTGTTTCGCCATAAGATTGCTCGTTTGAATCTGGACGGCAGTCTTGATAGCACGTTCAACCCCGGCTCTGGTGCTGATGCACCTATTTTCGCGATGGCCCAAGTACTTGCTGGAACAAACCAAGTTCGCAAAATCCTGGTCGCCGGTGCATTTGGCAGTTTCGACGGCGCACCCGCCAACGGCATCGTTCGTTTGAACGACAACGGCAAGGTTGATCCAACCTTCGCAAGCGGTGGCGTTAATGGGACGAATGGAACGATTTACGCGCTCGCACTGCAGGCTGACGGCAAGATTCTCATCGGTGGTGACTTCACTAGTTTCGGTGGTGTTGCGCATAATCACCTTGCGCGCCTGAACCCGAACGGAACAGTTGATGCGACGTTTACAACCGGATCGGATGCGTCCGTGCATGCGATTGCTGTTCAAGCAGACGGCAAGATTATTATTGGCGGGTTATTCACGAGTGTGAACGGCAGCGCGTTGAGCCATTTGGCTCGATTGAATGTCG
>JAQGOW010000169.1 GCA_028293405.1 Verrucomicrobiales bacterium | reverse complement strand
TCTGGCAGTGGATGTGACGCGGCGCTCAAGACCGTCGTCAGATCAGGCTCCTGATTTTGTGAAACGTTGGGTGACGTGGGGTGCGGGTCCGCGCGCGTTTCAATATTTGATTCGCGGCGCGAATGCTCGAGCCTTGTTGCACGGAAGTTATTTGGTGCGCATGGAAGATTTGGAAGCGGTCGCGCATCCGGTGTTGCGGCATCGTATTTTGACGAATTTCCAGGCGCAATCGGAAGGCGTTGGCAGCGCAGAAATTATCAATCGGTTGCTCGAAGGTTTGCGCGGAGAAAATCGCCGTGGCTGAGCCGAATCGATACCTGAATTCGGAAGTGTTGGGTCGCTTAATGCACCTGCCCCTTCTCTCGCGCTTTCCGATGGAGGGTTCGGTTTCAGGGCATCACAAAAGTCCCCATCGCGGTTCCAGCGTGGAATTCGCGGAATATCGCAACTACGTTCCCGGCGACGACATTCGCCGACTCGACTGGCGTGTGTTTGCCCGCAGCGACCGTTTTTATCTCAAGGAATTCGAAGCTGAAACGAACCTACGCTGTTACTTCGTCCTAGATTGCAGTGGCTCGATGAAATTCGGCACCACTGGCGAGACGAAACTCGAATATGGCAAACGCGTAGTAGCGACACTGGCATACCTCGCAGCGCATCAAGGGGACGCCGTTGGTTTGATCTGCGCCAGCGACAAAACGTTTTTGGAAATTCCAGCCAAGCGCAATCCGGCGCATTTGCGAACGCTCCTCCAAACCTTGGAAAAAGCCGAACCGCGCGGCGAAACCGGGCTGGTTTCAGTCCTTCACGACCTCGCTGAAAAGGTGCAACGCCGTGCGCTTGTCGTAATCATCTCGGATTTCTTCTGTGATGCCGACCCGCTAATTAGTTCCTTCCAACACTTGCGCTTTCGCAAGCACGACCTCGCGGTGTTTCATCTACTAGATCGCGCCGAGATCGACTTTCAATTCAGCCGGCCGGTGCGGTTCGTCGATTTGGAAACTTCGATGAATCTTGTTACCGAGCCTGCGAGTATTCGTGATCGCTACCTGGAACAATTACGATTGTTTCTGGATCGTCTGCGCACTGGTTGCAACGAGTTCTCCGCGGACTATCGTCAGATTATCACCGACCAAAGCTACGAGAAGGTGCTCGCAGAATTCTTAATCGAGCGCTCGCGAGCCGCAGCCACGAGGTGACGTGCTGCACCAGTCAAGGAACTGCCGTGTGTAGTGACACCATGCAGTGGCGTACCGCTACACCTGCAAGCAACTTTTAAAAACGATAGGCGCGACAAAATCCTGCGAGCGGAATCTTGCGCGGTGCGTTCCAGTGCACCGGATCGGCGTAAATGGATACGGCATTCGCTGACGTGGAGGTGTATCCGCCGCAATTTGATTCGCGGAGTCAACCCCAGCAGCAGAAATCCAGAGGAACCGCTGGACAATGCGTCTGCTGTGGTGAAACATGAACCCTCTAGTCGGTGAATTGGGTGAATTGGTTAACCACTACCCAAATCCGAACGTGAGCGGAAAGTTTTTGTAAAAAACACTTGCACGGGTTCTGACCTTTGCTATGTTCTCCGCTCCGTTGCCCTTGTATAGGGGATGGAAGAGCAACTTGGCCCGACCGATAACTGATCGCCCCTCTGGGCGCAGGAGTAATGGCCGACGCCGCTAAAGCTCTAACAAAGCTGTAAAGCGCAATTTGTGCAGCCCGTGTGGGTTGCACTTGTATTTTTTGATTTTATGCCAGTTAAAACGTTTAGACCGTTAACGCCCTCGACGCGCTATATCACCGTCGCGTCGTTTGACGAGATCACAAAGGATCGGCCGGAACGTAGCCTGATCGAAATCCGCAAAAAATCAGGCGGACGTAATGTTTACGGTCGTGTAACCGCGCGTGGCATCGGCGGCGGGCACAAACAATTTTATCGTCTCGTTGACTTCAAACGCCAAAAACACGGTGTCGAAGCTGACGTTCTCGCTATCGAATACGATCCAATTCGTACCGCTCGCTTGGCTCTCCTTCAATATAAGGACGGCGAAAAGACCTATATCATCGCTCCGAACGGGTTGGCCGTTGGAACCAAGCTGATGAGCGGCCCGACCGCAGCTCCTGAAACTGGCAACTGCTTGCCGCTCAAGACTATCCCGGTTGGCATTCCGATTCACAATATTGAAATCACCCCTGGCCGTGGCGGTCAGATGGTTCGCACTGCCGGTGGCGCTGCGACGGTGATGTCGCGTGACGCAGGTTATGCGACGGTTCGCTTGCCTTCAGGCGAAGTTCGCCGGGTCCACGAATCGTGCTATGCGACGATTGGCCAGGTTGGAAATCTCGAACACGAAAACGTTACCCTCGGTAAAGCGGGCCGTTCCCGTCACCGTGGTATTCGCGGTATTACCCGTGGTGTTGCTCGTAACCCAGTCGATCACCCGAATGGTGGTGGCGCCGGTAAATCCAAGTCCGGTGGCGGTTGGCAACAACTGACCTCACCCTGGGGCTTGCTCGCCAAGGGCTATCGCACTCGTAACAAGCGTAAATATTCTAACCGTTTTATTTTGGTGCGCCGTGATGGTCGCCCAATGAAGAGAAAGTAATTTTATGGGTCGTTCCATTAAAAAAGGTCCATTCATTGACCAACATCTGCAGGACAAGATCGATAAAGCTAAGGCTGCAAAGTCCAAGAGCCCGATCAAAACCTGGTCACGCCGTTCGATGATCACCCCCGATTTTGTCGGGTTGACCTTCAACGTGCACAACGGCAAGGTTTTCAATCCTGTGTTCGTCACTGAAAACATGGTTGGCCATCGTCTGGGCGAGTTTTCCTTGACGCGCACATTTAAGAAACACGGCGCTCACACCGCCAAAGCCGAAGCGAAGTAGAAATATGCAAGTCCAGGCTATTACAAAAAACGTTCGCATGTCCGCGCAGAAAATGCGGGAAGTGGTGCGTCAAATTCAGGGTTTGCCCGCGCACAAAGCGCAGGCCGTTCTGGCTGTTGTTTCCCGCAAAGGCGCGCGCATCGTGGCCAAGGTCCTCAAGTCTGCAGTCGCCAATGCCGAAGACTTGAAGGCGAACCACAAAGATTACGCCGATTTCAAAACCGATCGTTTGCGCGTCAAGGAAGCCGTTGCCGGCACCGCGACAAGCTTGAAACGGTTTACTCCCAAGGCCCGCGGTTCCGCTGGTCCGATCATTAAACGCAATTGCCACGTTAAAATCATTTTGTCTGACGAATAATTATGGGCCAGAAAACTAATCCAGTAGGTTTACGAATCGCCGTCAATAAAGACTGGGGCTCGAAGTGGTTTGCCGAGAAGAAGGAATTCGGCAAGCTCCTCTCGGAAGACCGCAAGATTCGCGAAATTCTCAAAGGCAAGCTCGAAGGCGCATCCGTTGCTCGTATCGGCATCGAACGCGCCGCCTCGCGCTGCCGCATCACCATTCACACTGCCCGTCCCGGTGTCGTTATCGGTCGCAAAGGCGCTGAAATCGACAAGATCAAAGAAGATCTCAGCAAGATGACCGGTAAAGAAGTTTACGTGGACATCATGGAAATCAAGCAACCTGAGATCGATGCTCAGCTCGTTGCCGAAAACGTCGCGCTCCAACTGGAACGCCGTGTTTCTTTCCGTCGTGCCATGAAGAAGTCCGTTCAAGTAGCCATGGATTTTGGCGCTGAAGGCATCAAGATCCGCGTCGGTGGCCGTCTCGGCGGCGCTGAAATCGCGCGTGTTGAAAAATATCACGAAGGCCGCGTCCCGCTGCACACCTTGCGGGCGAACATTGATTACGGTTTCTCGGAAGCCCACACCATGTATGGCAAAATCGGCGTCAAATGCTGGATTTGCAAAGGCGACGTGAAAGTAGAGAAGAAAGAAGCGACCCCGCTCCAAGCACCGGCTTCGTCCCCTGCCCCGGCTCCAGTCGCTGCATAACGTTAACATTTTTTTGAATCATGCCACTTCAACCAGCAAGAGTTAAATATCGCAAGATGCATCGCGGCAGCCGTACCGGCATCGCGATTCGCGGCGGCACCGTTGCTTTCGGTGAATACGGTTTGCAATCCCTCGAACGTTGCTGGCTCGACACCAAGCAGATCGAAGCCGCCCGTGTTGCCGTCACCCGCTACATGAAGCGCCGTGGCAAAGTCTGGATTCGCATCTTCCCGCAAAAGTCTTACACCAAGAAGCCCTTGGAAACCCGTATGGGTAAGGGCAAAGGCCCTCTTGAATCATGGGTGGCTGTCATCCGTCCGGCGAACGTGTTGTTCGAAGTGGACGGTGTCACCGAAGCTGTCGCGCGTGAGTCCATGCGTTTGGCCGCGACCAAGCTCCCGATCAAGACAAAATTCATTTCACGTCACGCTGCTCTCTAATGGTATGAAGATGACCGAAATTAAAGATTTAACATTGCAAGAGCTGACCACCAAGAGTCGCGACCTCCGCCAGGAGCGATTCAATCTGCGCCTTCAACAGGCCAGCAGCCAGCTTGAAAAGCCAGCCCGTTTGCGTACGCTGCGCCGCGACATCGCGCGCCTCGAAACCCGTGCCACCGCACTGCGCAAATCCGCACCTGCAAAGACGAAATAACTGAGGAAATATGCCCGAAGATACAAAAGGAAACGTAGCAACCGCGCCGGAAACCGCTGAAGATCGCGGTATTCGCAAGGAACGTCTTGGCAAGGTCGTCTCGAACAAGATGAACAAGACCATCGTTGTGAGTGTTGAACGCCGTTTTCCTCACCCGAAATTTAAGAAAGTCGTCAAAGCGTTTTCCAAGTTCTACGCGCATGACGAAAAGGGCGAAGCCAAAGTTGGCGACGTGGTGTTGATCCGCGAAACACGCCCAATGTCCAAATTGAAGCGCTGGCGCCTGACCCAGGTCCTGGAAAAGGCCCCGCAGATATCGCCGGTTAACGCTTAATAGATTTTATGTTGCAAGTTCGTTCCATTTTAGACGTGGCTGATAATACCGGTGCCAAACGCGCCGCAGCCATTGGCGTCATCGGCCGCAATCAAAAGTATGCCGGCATTGGTGACGTTATCAAAGCGCACATCAAAGAAGCTGCTCCAGACGGCACCGTCAAAAAAGGCGATGTCGTTGACGCAGTCGTCGTGCGCACGAGGAAGCAGATTCGCCGTTCCGACGGTTCTTATCTGCGCTTCGACAACAACGCAATCGTCATTATCGACAAAGAACGCAATCCACGCGGCACCCGCATCTTCGGACCGGTCGCTCGCGAACTGCGCGATATGAAGTTCATGAAGATCATTTCGCTCGCGCCGGAGGTTATTTAATTATGGCAGCTCATGTGAAAAAAGGTGATGAGATCGTTGTGATTGCCGGTTCTGAACTTGGCAAGCGCGGCAAAGTCCTGGAAATCATCACGAAGAAAAACCGCGTGTTGGTGGAAGGCGTGAAAATCGTCAAACGCCATACCCGCAAAAATCAGCAGAACCCGCAAGGTTCGATTATTGAACGCGAAGCCGCGATCCATATCTCCAACGTTGTCCTCGCTTCCAAATACGATGCGAAACACGGTGGCAAGGCTGAAGCAACCAAAGAATAAATTTAACAAAAACGCTCCGGCAAAATCCGGAAATAAGCGATGAACAAGCCTAGACTGCAACTAAAATACGAAAACGAAGTGGCCGGCGCTCTCAAAGAGAAGCGCAAGTACACTAACGTCCATCAGATCCCGAAGATTCAAAAAATCGTGATCCACATGGGCGTAAGCGCTTCATTGGAAAAAGGCGCGATTGAAGACGCCGTGCGCGACATGACCGCTATCACCGGCCGCAAGCCCGTGATCGCCAAGTCCCGCCACAGCATCGCCAGCTTCAAACTGCGCGAAGGCCAGGCCATTGGTTGCCATGTCACCCTGCGCAAAGACGTGATGTACGAGTTTTTCGATCGCCTCGTCGCTGCTGCCCTGCCCCGTATTCGTGATTTCCGTGGCGTATCGCCCCGTTCATTCGACGGTCGTGGCAATTACTCGCTCGGCGTCAACGATCAAACGATTTTCCCGGAAATCGAACTGGAAAAAATCAAGCGCACGCAAGGTATGGACATCACCATCGTGACGAGCGCCAACAGCAATGCAGAAGCGCATGACCTCCTCAAAATGATGGGCATGCCGTTCGCTGAAAAATAATTTTTTATGGCAAAAACATCTTGGATAGAACGCAATAAAAAGAAATCCGCAGTGGTCAAGAAATACGCTGCGCTACGGGCCGAATTGAAAGCCAAGGGCGACTACGCCGGGCTCAGCAAATTGCCCCGCAACGCCAGTCCGACCCGCGTCGTCAATCGTTGTTCGATGTCGGGCCGCCGCCATGGTTTCCTGCGCAAGTTCGGCTGTTCACGTTTGACCTTCCGCGAAGCCGCGTTGCAAGGCCTGATTCCCGGTGTCACTAAAGCAAGTTGGTAATTATGATGGATCCTATTTCAGACATGTTGACCCGCATCCGCAACGCCAGCCGTGCGCAGTTGCCGGAAGTGGAAATGCCGCACTCCAAACTCAAGGAAGGCATCGCCCACGTTTTGAAGCGCGAAGGTTACGTTGCTGAGGTGTCCGCCGAAGGCAAGGTCGCCAGCAAGAAACTCAAGCTCAAGCTGAAGTATGCCGGACGCAAGTCCGTCATCGAAGGCATCAAACGCGTGAGCACCCCTGGTCTGCGCCGTTACAGCGGTTCTACCGAAATCCCACGCGTTCTCGGCGGCCTCGGCACGACCATTCTTTCGACCTCCCAAGGTATCATGACCGGTACCGAGGCGAAGAAAAAGAATGTCGGTGGCGAGATGATTTGTGTCGTCTGGTAATACTTTTTAGATTTTATGTCACGTATTGGAAAAATGCCTGTTGTAGTCCCACCCAAGGTAAAGGTGGAAGTCAAAGGCCAGAAAGTTTTTGTCGAAGGTCCCAAAGGCAAGCTCGATTTCGACCTGCCCAGCCGCACCACCGCTAAACTTGATAACGGCAACCTCATTGTCACCCGCGATGGTGAAGATGCCGAAGCCAAGTCGCTTCATGGCACCACCCGCGCGATCTTGAACAACATGGTCAAGGGCGTGAGCGAAGGCTTCATCAAGAAGCTTGAAATCCAAGGTGTCGGTTTCAAAGCCGCCGTCCAAGGCAAAGTAGTGAATTTGGTCCTCGGCTATTCGCACCCCATCAACTATACCATCCCGGATCAGATCTCGGTGAAGGTCGAAGAAAACACCAAGGTGACTATCGAAGGTGCGAGCAAAGAACTCGTCGGCAAAGTTGCTTCGGAAATCCG
>JAQGOW010000162.1 GCA_028293405.1 Verrucomicrobiales bacterium | reverse complement strand
TGCCCTCCGAGCTTGCCCAACCCAATGGTGCAAAATGTCGTTGGCCGCCAGCGCTCGTCCGCGTCCAAATGAAAAGGCGACCCGAACCGTTGCGTGAGCTGTTGCCAACAAATCTGGTAAACGGCCTCCGTGCAAACATCGGCGAGATTCGAAAGCTCCAGCATGATCTCCGTCGTATTGGCAACTCGGCCGAGGTCACGTGCCGCGATGCGCAACATGTCGCGTTGTTTAAATTCGCGCAGAGTCGAAAGCGCGGTCGCGTAATCATCAGCCTTCAGCAATGGCTTGAGCCATTTTTCGACCTCGCGTTTCAAACCTTGCGCGAGACGCGGGTGTTCCAATGCGCCCGGTTCCAACAACGCTGGCAACCAATCCGGATGCGCGACCAGCAATTCACCGGAAGCCGCCGAACCCGCCAACAACGCGCCTATTATATTAGCTTGCTCGATCTTAATTTTTTTCAGCAGCGCGGTAGCACTCGTCTCCGCCAGCTGATCGATGACCGATTGCGCGCGGTTAGGATCCGCCGATGCTTCGATCGCTTTTGCTAACACGTTGGAATGCATGCGTATTGGATGAGACCGCCGTTACTCTAGTTCCTCGAACTACCATTGCACAAACCGGTTCTTTGAGAAACCCATGGCAAACCGTGCTATCTTTTTTTCATAGAAACGAAAGATTTTGATGGAATCGAAGGCACTATAACGTTATTCCTTCACCGTAGCCCACGTTGACACCCTGTAGAGGGTGTGTAAACTTTGGGCAACTGTAACTGTGGTCATGAACACGTTTTTAAATCAACACGTGCTTGTGCTCAACCGCTTATGGCAGGCGGTCAACATCTGCACTGCACGTCGGGCTTTAGCTCTCGTTTTCGAGGGTCACGCTCAAGTTGTGCTCGGCGATGACGAAGGGGCGTTCCAAACCTACAACTTCAGCCAGTGGCGCGATTTCTCCGACAAAGCGCCGCACCCGGAAAGCATTTCCACCGTCTCATTCCGCATCCGCGTGCCGCGCGTCATTTTGCTATTGATGTTCGATCGGCTTCCGAAAAAGGAAGTTAAGTTCACGCGCCACAACATTTTCGAACGCGACCGCAACACCTGCCAATATTGCGGCGTGGTGTTTGACCGCAAAGATCTCAATCTCGACCACGTGATTCCGCGTGATCGCGGCGGGCCGACGACTTGGGAAAACATCGTTTGCTCCTGCATCAAGTGCAACACGCAGAAAGCCAATCGCACTCCGCAAGAAGCCGGCATACACCTGGTGCGCAAGCCGAAGCGGCCGAAGTGGCGTCCGTTCGTTCAGGTTAACCTGGGTTTTAACCAGCACGATAGCTGGAAGCACTTCCTCGATTTGGCGTACTGGAACGTGGAGCTAGGCGAAGACGTGGCGGCTTAAACTACGTTATCGAAGCGTGAGTTCACCACAGAGACACAGAGGCACAGAAAAAAACAGGCGGAACGGCAATGACGTGATGGATGCACGTTGGTGAAAGTGCGTAATCGCTTTTCGAATTAATTTCCTCTTCTCCTCTGTGTCTCTGTGGTGAATTCTTCCGGTGCCGTTAATTCTGATCTGTCCCGATTTTGCCGACTTCGATCATTTCCCAGAACTTCGGGTTTTCTTCCAACGCTTTATCTTCACCCGTCGGTAAGCTTGAGCGGAACAAAAAATCTTTGAGGGTGTTCCGACTAAGAATGCGATGAACGACCACGCCGAGGTCATGCCGTTCAAAATAGACCCGGTAATCGCCAAGCCGAAAGCGGTGAAGAATTTTGCCGTGCCGTTCCAGTTTGCCGAAATGTTGCAAGTCGCTCTTCAGCACTTCTTGAGGCAGACCGCGAAATTCGCCTAAGATATTAAGCTGCAGCTCGCGCGGCATTTTGTGCAACTCGGAAGCGCTAATCGGATTAAAGATAATCTGAAACTGCATCGAGCTAGGCTACGGCTTTCCGAACAGACGCTAAAGAACATTTTCCAATCGCCATCATTTCGCGCAAACACCATCGGTGTGACAGGGTGCTCCTTCGACTTGGAGTCTTGTTGGAAAAAATCCGTGTTTAATCCGTGGCTAAAAACCGTCTCGCGATTGAACTATCAAATATGTTTGGCGCGCAAACACCTTCCACGCTACCTTCGGCAAACCACATCATGGTAATCGTTATACTAACGGGGTTCATCGCCGGATTGCTCCATGTCCTCAGCGGACCGGATCATCTTGCTGCCATCGCGCCTCTCGCCGCGAAAGCTCCGGCTCGCGCGTGGGGTAGTGGCATTCGATGGGGAACAGGCCATGCGTCGGGCGTTTTGTTCGTTGGCGTTCTTTCACTTTGTTTGCGCGGATTATTGCCCGTTGAATTGATCTCCTCCTGGAGCGAACGCCTCGTCGGCGTGATGTTACTTGGAATTGGTTTTTGGGGAATTCGCGCGGCGCTGCGCATTCACGCTCACGAACACAGCCACGGCGGCGAGCACCACGAGCATATACATATGCACGCACCGGGCAAACCTCACGTGCCCACTCGCCACCTGCATACCCACGCCGCCTTCGGCATTGGCACCTTGCACGGACTCGCCGGCAGTTCTCATTTCCTCGCCATTTTGCCATCCCTGGCCCTTCCGACGAAAACCCAAGCCATTATATATCTGGCGGCATACGGAATCGGCACCGTCCTGGCAATGGGCATTTTCGCGTTGAGCATGGGTCACATCGCCAATCGCTTGACAGACAAAGTCGCCGCCTACCGCAAGCTGATGTGGGGCTGCTCCACAGCAGCGCTAGCCGTTGGGGCCTTCTGGTTAATCAGTTAAGTCGTTGAAAGTTATCGCTTCAGAAATCCCCAATTTTTGGCAGCTAGGGTCTTGAATTTTTCAGCTTGGGATTTGTGGTTAAATCATCTTGCTAAACCCCGCTCCGACTGTCACTTAAACAGCCAAAGCAGTGTCAATTAGGGCGCGTCGGACAGGCACACCTCGCATTTGTGAGAATCCAGCAACATGAGCTGGGTCAAAAATTCTCAAAAAAACTTATTGTCAAACAAACCCGTATTTGCCATTGTCCGCCTCAATGCACCGTTTTTGGTGCGCGGGTAAACCGGTTTTACCCAGCAGAATCGCATAGAAAACGAAATAAAATCCTAGGAGGAACTTGATGAAAATGAATAAATGGACATTGGGTCTGGCAGCCGTTGGGCTCGTCAGCCTTACGTCAGCAGCCCGCGCAGAAGAAGCCAAGACAACCCCATTGTTGAGCGCTCTGTCTGCTACGACCATCAGTGGTTACGTCGACACGTCAGCAGTTTGGAACCCCGGCACCGGCAATTTGAGCCCAGCCCCGTTCCGTTTCAACGCTGGCAAGCAAGACGGTTTCAACATTGATTCTGTTGACGTCAAACTCGCTAAACCTTTGGAAGAAGGCCAATGGTCTTCTGGTTACACCGTTGATTTGATGTTCGGCCCTGACGCCGTCATCGTTAACCATGGTGATGCCGCAGCTCCAGTTTCCGGCCTCGGTGTCTCTGACATCGTTCGCCAGGCTTACTTGACCCTGCGCATGCCGGTCGGTAACGGAATCGATTGGAAAATCGGCCGTTTTGACTGCGCCCTCGGTTATGAATCAACCGACGCCTACAAGGATCCGAACTTCACCCGTTCGTATGGTTATACCTTTGAACCGACTGAACACACCGGCATCATGGCCGAGTACAAGATTAATGATGGCATCGCTCTAAGCGGCGGCGTGGCGAATACCGTCACGACCGGGCCTTTCATGAACCAACGCAGCCCTCGCGCTGAAAGCAAGAAGGCATTTATGGGCATGGTCAACCTGACCGCTCCTGAATCCTGGGGCGCAATCGGTGGTTCCGGCCTCTATGCTGGTATCGACTACGGTCCGGGCGCTGTCACTGAAGACCGCACCCACGTTTATGTTGGTGCGACTATCAAGACCCCCGTTCAGGGCCTGACCCTCGGTGTGGCTTGGGATTCCATCAATCACATGGACGTTCCTGGCGCTTTCGCCGCTGGATCAACCGACACCGGCTATGCAACGGCAATCGCTGCTTATGCCTCGTTCAAGTTGACCGACAAAGCTAGCATTCACCTCCGTGGTGAATATGCTCGCGGCGCGGCTCTCGGAGCTTTGGCTGATGTCTACAATGGCACCGCTAACACTCAGTTCGCTCCTGGCGCGTTCGGCGGTAACCCGCTGCGCAAAGTCATCGCCCTCACTGGCACGTTCCAATACGACCTGTGGCAGAATGTTATCAGCCGTTTGGAAGTCCGTTGGGACCACCAGGCCGATGGCGCTGCTAGCGCGTTCGGTGGCAAATCCTTCGGCGCTGTCTCCGGCGGCGGCGAACTCGCTGGCCCTGCATTCGACTCGCTCCAAGGCTCCAAGCGTAACGACGTCATGGTTGCTGCGAACCTGATCTTCAAATTCTAAGCTGACTTAGAATCCTTGAAGCCCCTCCTGAGAAAATCGGGAGGGGCTTTTTTGTTGATTTGTAACGCCTTGAAAGAGGGTTTGTAACGGCAAATGTAACGGGTAAAACCGCAAAAATCCCCAAAGTTTACAGGGGTTGTAACGATGTAACGGCTCTACACACCGGGGAGGGTGGGAGCGGCACTCGCCACTGATGCGCCAGTCCGAAGCTAACCGAAGCTAACGGACCCACCCGGCATTTAATTCAGGGATGTCTGGATACTGGATACTGATTACTTGCCTTCCCTTCCTTGATTCCCATCCGCCCCTGAGATAATCTGCACATCTCTGCGCGAGTGGTGAAATGGCAGACACGCCAGACTTAGGATCTGGTCCCGTAAGGGGTGGAGGTTCAAGTCCTCTCTCGCGCACCAATTCTTAATCATCGTAATCGTCCCTCGTCCTCGAGTTCAAAATCGCTTTCGTGCTTCGATTTCTGGATTTCGAATTTTCTTCTATTCCGCCTTTACAGCTTTTGATTCCTACCTATCCTATTTTTTCGCCTATTGCAGAGCGTCCTATGGCAAAACAGATCGTCGAAATGGTAGTTGAAACGGCAACAATGGAATTGCCGGACACGAAAACTTTACGCCTGCAATGGCCTGAGGGTTACGACGTTGAGTTTAAGACCGGCCAATTCATCACCGTTTACTTTGCCGACTCGCCAGAATACCAACGCGCCTACTCACTCTCCTCCTGCGCGCTCGACCGCGGCTGTTACGAAATCACGATCAAACGCGATGGCAAAATGGGCACGCGCCTGGTCGACTGGGTTAAGCCCGGTCAAAAACTTTGGGTCATTCCGCCCACCGGCCGGTTCCTGCCCGTGCTCGAACCGAACAAACATCTCATCTGCATTGCCGGCGGTTCCGGTGTGACGCCATTCCGCGGCTTCGTTCGCGACGCCACCCGCCGCAAGCTCGAGACCAAAATCAGCGTCCTCTACAGCGTGCGCACGACGACCGACATCATTTTCAACGAAGAATTTCGCAAGCTCGAGCAGGACAATCCGCATTTCAAATTCAACGTCACCTGCACGCGTCTCGACG
>JAQGOW010000158.1 GCA_028293405.1 Verrucomicrobiales bacterium | reverse complement strand
TCGGCGACATGCCCCAGATTTTTAACGTCAACCTGCTGAAAAACGCCGCCCAAAAAACCGTCGTTTACGGCAGCAAAGCCGTCGGCGAACCGCCGTTCATGCTCGCCATCTCAGTCCGCGAAGCCATTCGCGACGCTGTGGCCGCATTCGGAAAAAAAGGTGAAGTCCCTTTGCCGTCACCGGCAACGTGCGAAGCAATCTGGACCGCCGTTCGAAATTGCAGCGTAGCCGGTTAAGCGGTTGCGCCTTGTTCTTTGACATAAAAAAACCGGAGCAGCTTTCGCTACTCCGGCTGAATTATGATTCAACGCTTAGCGTTGTTGATCCTGATCTTGCTGTTGCTGATCTTGGGATTGTTGCTGTTGTTGCGGCTGTTGCTGTTGTTGGCCTTGCCATTGTTGTTGCTGTTGCGGCGATTGGGCTCCGGCAGCTTCATTGAAGTTGCCGCGCAACTCTACGTTAGCATTATTGCCGTTACGATCGACTTGCACGTCTTCGCGGCGGACCTGTTGCTGCACGTTGATCCGTTGCGATTGCGAATCTTTACGCGCGATGACCTGGCCCGTTTGAACAGTTTGCTTCTGCACTAAGGGCTGTTCTTCCTGCACTTGGATGGTGAACGCCTTGTCCTGGAACGCAGCACCTGCTTGCGCTTGGCTACCGCCTTGACCAGCCGGGACGCGTTCGACCACGACATGTTCATGACGCAGCTCCACCGGCACGCTCACTGTTTCGGTGGTGGTGAACTTGCGAATTTGCACCTGGCTCGGGATCGCTTGTTTACCGACGTTCACGCGTTCTTCGTACAGTGGAATGGCCAACTGATCGCCACCCGCTTGCGATTGCGCGCTGGTATCAATATTGGCCTGCGCGCCGCTGGCTTCATTCTCCATTGAATTGAAACTGCTGTAAGTGTTTTGATGATTCTTGTCCCCGCACGGATCATTTGCATAACGATCGTTGGACGCGTATCCACTGCGCGTTGTTGAACATGCCGACAACACGCCGGCTACCGAAACGATTCCTGCGACATAAGTAAGTTTTTTTAACATAGTAGTTGCCTCCTTATGTCGACAGTCCGTGACGCTTCGGCTTCTCGCAACCTTCCCTTCGCCTGATTGTTCAGACGAACTTCCTGTATCCTTGATTAGTGGCATGGCTGACGATGTTTAAGGTGTCTAGTAAACATTACAGTGCTTCGTTTCGTTATTCCAATGGAACGGAGCCATGCGCTAAACTGCGGCAACTATGAGGAACCTCAATCATCGCCTCGCTGTGGCCCGGGGTGAAATTCCTGCCGAACTGCTCTTCAAAAATGCTCGCATCGTCAACGTGCTCAGCGGTGAAATTCACGAAGGCAACGTCGCGGTCGACGGCGGTCGCGTTATGGGCGTGGGTGATTACAAAGCGCGCAAGACGATAAATCTCCGCGGCGCCTATCTCGCCCCGAGTTTGATCGATGGCCATTTCCACATCGAAAGCGCACAACTGACCGCTGGCGAATTCGCCCGCGCCGTTGTTCCTCACGGAACCGGCGCACTCGTTATCGACCCGCACGAATACGCAAATGTTCTCGGGCTCGACGGCATTCGCTACGTGTTGGAATCGACGAAGAATTTGCCGCTCGATTTCTTCATCATGCTGCCATCGTGCGTCCCGGCGACGCATTTGGAAACCGCCGGCGCACGCATCACCGCCGATGATTTGCGCCTGATGATTGGCGACGACCGCGTCGCCGGTGTTGCCGAGCTGATGAATTATCCGGGCGTTTATCTCGGCACGAAAAGCGAACTCGCAAAAATCGAAGTCGGCAAAGGCAAAGCCATCGACGGACACGCGCCAGGATTGCGCGGCAAAAATCTGAATGCTTACGCATTGGCCGGTGTTCGATCCGACCACGAGTCGACCGAACTGGACGAAGCCCGCGAAAAACTTCGCGCTGGCATGCACATCCTCGTCCGCGAAGGCAGCACCGAACGGAATCTTGAACACATCATCGGCCTCGTGAATCCGCACAATGCGGCGAATTGTTCATTTGCCACCGACGATAAACTTGCCGGAGATTTAGTGAACGAAGGCCACATCGATTTTGCGGTTCGCAAAGCGATTGCGCACGGCGTTGCGCCGATCAGCGCAATCCAAATGGCGACGATCAATACGGCGCGCCATTATCGGTTGCAAAATCTCGGGGCGATTGCGCCGCGATATTGGGCTGATTTCATCGTGTTCGACGATTTGAAGAAATTCAAAGTGCGCCAGACATATAAGAAAGGTGTGTTGGTCGCGGAGGACGGCAAATATCTGGCAAAAAATTCTGCCGCCACACCATTGCCGCGCAGCACGATGAACCTGCGCTATAAACCAAGCGACTTCGTGGTCAGGGCGAACGGGAATAAGCGCATCAAAGTGATTGAGATTGTCCCGAACCAAATCGTCACGAAACAGATCATTGAAAAACCGACTGTATTCAATGGCGAGATCGTGGCCGACACGAAACGCGATATTTTGAAATTGGTCGTGGTCGAACGTCATCACGCCACTGGCAACGTCGGTGTTGGGTTTGTGCATGGATTCAATTTGAAAGAAGGCGCGATTGCTTCGACCGTCGCGCACGATGCGCACAATGTTGTCGTCGCTGGTACGAACACCGCCGACATCTGCGTGGCAATCGAAAGATTGGAGCGTTTGCAGGGCGGACAAGTTGCGGTGCGTGACGGAAAAATTGTTGCCGAACTTCCGTTGCCGATTGCGGGACTTGTTTCCGATAAACCGCTCGGCGAAGTCATCAAACGTTTGGACAAACTGAACGCCGCCGCACGCGCGATGGGGTGCAAATTGGAAGCGCCGTTTATGACGTTGTCGTTTTTGAGTTTGTCGCCGATTCCGGAATTGAAGCTGACGGACCAAGGGTTGATCGACGCGACGCACTTGAAGAAGACGAGTCTTTTCGTTTGAACTTCCAACCGTTAATCCCAAACCTTAAACTCGACCTATGCAAGTTAGTGATAAGCAGGATCTGAAATTTATCGAAGCTGCGATTCGTTTGTCGGCCGAGCACATGCGCGCAAACGACGGTGGGCCGTTCGGAGCGGTGGTTGTTAAAAACGGCGAAATTATTGCCAACGGTTGGAACAAAGTGACGTCCTCCAACGACCCGACCGCACACGCGGAAGTCACAGCAATCCGAAATGCCTGCTCGAAACTAAATACGTTTCAATTGAACGGATGCGTCCTCTACACGAGTTGCGAGCCGTGCCCGATGTGTTTGGCCGCCGCCTATTGGGCGCGCGTGGATCGGATCGTTTTTGGCGCGACGCGGCAGGATGCGGCGAAGATTGGTTTCGACGACGATTTTCTTTATCACGAAATCGCCTGCACTTTGGACCAACGGAAAATTCCAACGCAGCAACTTTCGCGCGACGAAGCGAATAAGATTTTTGCTGAATGGGACGCGAAAGCTGACAAGATTCGTTACTGATGAATTGGCTGACACGACCTTTGAGCGCTGCGCTGGCGTGCGCTTGCATTTCCACTTTCGCGACGCAATTGCCCGGACCGTTGCCTGATGGCGCGGTTCAATTGCCGAACCAATGGCAGCTTCGACCCGCCGGTCGACAGGTTCAGCTTGCGAGTTTTCCGGTGAACATTGCGGTGCATCCCAGTGGCAAGCAGGCGGTAATCTTGCATGCCGGGTATCCGCAGCACGAGTTGACGGTGGTCGATTTGCAGACGGAAAAAGTGGCGCAACATCTGCCGGTCAACGAGGCGTTTTACGGCGTGATTTTTTCGGCGGATGGGAAACAAGTTTACTGCAGTGGGGCAGGGGATGAAGTGGTGCATCGATATGATTTCATCCAAGGCAAACTGACGAACGGCATGGCGATCAAGATTCACGACAAAGTGCTTCGCGGCGTGCCAAGTGGTCTTGCAGTGAACAAGGCGCAGACGCATTTGTTTGTTGCCAACGTTTGGGGCGATTGCATCAGCGCGGTTGATTTACCTACCAAAAAGGTGATCGATATTTCGCTCGGAGTGCGTCCGTTGTCGAAAGTTTTGGCGCCGACGATTCCGCCGGAAAAATTCGACACGGCTGAAGGCGCGGAACGCCGGTTCGAAGTTGGTTTTTACGATCATTCGCCGGAGGACACTTGTCCTTACGCGTGTTGTTTGGATGAGAAGTCGCATCGCATTTATGTCACGGAATGGGCGCAGGCGTCGGTGCGGGTGTTGGATTCGAATTCGCTGAAACCTGTGGCGACATGGCGTTGTGAGGATCATCCGACCGAGATGGCGTTGACGCGCAATGGATCGTTTTTGTTTGTCGCAAATGCGAACCGCAACAGCGTCACGGTTTTCGATACGCGGTTTGGACTCGCGGTTGAAACTTTGTCGACAGCGTTGTTTGCCGATACACCGCCTGGATCAACACCGAACAGTCTGGCGTTGTCGCCCGATGAAAAGACGCTATATGTCGCCAACGCTACTCTCAATGCGATCGCGGTGTTTGACGTGAGCATGCGCGGGAAAAGTCGGTCGCTGGGCTTCATTCCGGTGGGTTGGTATCCGACTTCGGTGCGCGTGACTCCGGATGGCAAGCGGTTGCTGGTGACCAATGCGCGCGGGTTGACGTCGAAGCCCGACTACGTGCACGGCGATCGGTTGAAGATTCAGACTCTATTTCAAGGCACGCTGGGTATTATTGATTTGCCGCGCGGCAAAGATGCCGAGGCGCAACTTTCGAAGTGGACGGCGGATGTTTATCACTGCGCGCCGCTGAAGGCCAAAGCGGCTGTGACGGCGACGCGTCCCGAGAATAGCCCGGTGCCGGCGCGGGTTGGCGATGAGAGCCCGATTAAATACGTCATCTATATCGTCAAAGAAAACCGCACTTACGACCAGGTGTTGGGCGACATGAAAGAGGGCAACGGTGAACCGAAGATTTGTATTTTTGGTGAGAAGGTTACGCCGAACCAACATAAGATTTCGCGCGAGTTTGTGTTGCTCGATAATTTTTATGCCGATGCGGAAGTGAGCGCGGACGGGCATGAGTGGAGCATGGGCGCGTATTGCACGGATTTCGTGGAGAAGATGTGGCGTATGAATTATGGCCACAATCGCAACGGTAAATTTCCATACGCGGCAGAAGGCTATTTCGAAATTGGCGCACCGGCCGGCGGTTATTTGTGGGATGCGGCCAAGCGCGCCGGGGTCACGTATCGCAATTACGGTGAATTCGTCAGCTACGATCAACCAGCGGACAAACCGGCTCGGCCACGGGTGAAGACTTTGGAGGGGCACATCGATCCGATGTATCGCGCATTCGATATGTCCTATCGCGATCTCGATCGCACGACGCGATTTATTTCGGAATACAAGCGTTTGGAACAGGCGGGTGAAATGCCGCGTTTGCAAATCATTCGGTTGCCCGGCGATCACACGCACGGGACGAGTCCGAAGTTTCAATCACCGGCTGCTTTCGTCGCGGAGAATGATTATTGCGTCGGGCAGATTTGCGAGACGGTGAGCAAATCGTCTTTGTGGGCGCAGACGGCGATTTTCCTTGTTGAAGATGACGCGCAAAGCGGTTCGGACCACGTCGATGCGCATCGCACGACGGCTTATGTTGTGAGTCCTTACACCAGATGGGGGAAGACGGATTCGACGATGTATTCGACGAGCAGCATGTTGCGGACGATCGAACTAATTCTCGGGATGCACCCAATGAGTCAATTCGATGCGGCGGCGCGACCGATGTATGGTTCGTTCACGGCGAAAGCTGATTTGCGGCCTTACGAATTTGTGCAGCCGCTCATGGATATTAATGAAAAGAATGTCGCGGGGGCTTATGGGTCGGATTTCAAATTCAACTTTGCCAAAGAAGATGCGTGTGATGATTTTCTGTTGAACGACGTGATTTGGAAATCAGTGCGCGGTCGCGATTCTGTAATGCCGGCGCCGGTGCACGCGGGATTTGTTTACACGCGGGTTGTTGACAATGACTAGGCGCGCTTGCGTCCGGTTTATTGAACCTTCACGTGCAGAAATTTCTTCGGGGTATCGACGCTGATCGTGATCGGCTTGGGCGTGCCATCTCCAGGGAGAGTTTGCTCGGGCGTCCATATCGCATCCGTCAAATTGGTTTTCGACTCCACTTGGTAGCTAAATCCATTTTCCGTTGGCAGGATGAAGGTGAACTGGCCATTTGCGAATGCGGCCGATTGCAACAGTGGCGCAATCGGTGGGTTGTTCGAGAGAACGGTTAGCGAGACGGTGGCGCTCGCGTCGGATGCTCCGGATCCGCTAATGATAAAAACACGGTATGAGCCCGCGTTGGTTGAAGCGAGATTTGTAAATGTTAACGTGGCGTTTGTTGCGCCGGAGATGCTCGTGACCGGAGACAGTCGTTGCCATTGATAGGTGATGGGAGCTATTCCGAGAACTCCGACAGAAAACGTCGCGTTGCCTCCGATGACGTTTGTGACGGACTGTGGTTGCTGGGTGAAAACGGGGAGTACGGTTAATCCTAAACGATTGGTGACGCTGCCGTTACCGTTGCTGACGATGATCCCGTAATAAGCGTTATCGACATCTCCGATATTGGTGAGGGAGAGGGTGGAATTGGTGGCGCCGACAATCGGCGCTCCGGCGGAAATGCCGTCCCCGCCACGTTCCCAACTATAAACGAGCGGAGCCGCGCCAGACGCGGTAGCGGTGAAGCTCACGTTTGAGCCGTAGTATGCCGAGCCGATTTGCTTCAAGAACGAGAGAAAGACCGGGACGGTTGGCGTTGTCATCGTCAGTTGCGCGACACGACTTGTGATACTGCCATTCGGATTTTGAATCACGGCGGAATAGCCGGCGAGGTCGGCACTGTTGACGTTGCTCAGGACGAGCGATGCATTGGTTTGGTCATTCAAAGCAACGGAGTCCTTGAGCCATTGAAAATTCAACGGGCCTTGACCCGCTCCTGAGACATAAAACGAAGCGCCTCCACCATTGATGGCGTTGAAGTCGAGCGGCTGAGTGCCAACTTGCGGCAGCGCTGAGACTGGGCCAGAGACGAGAAAGATTCCTTCGCTGTTATCCGTGAACTTGAGCAATACGAGGATGTCATCGCCCTGACCGTCGGCAGCTAGAATTTGCGAGACGAACCGACCATCCACCAAACGGCCACTGGTCAAAACGGTTTGCACCAGGCCGTCGTTCCATTGTGATAACGATGAGGTGCCACCGAAGTAGGCCACTCTCGGACCGGCGGCTGAGACGTAGGTGCCGGTGCCAATATTGGTCGCCGAATTATCAGATTCGAATTTATAAATAACGCTGTTGGCGACTGCGAAAGTCAATCCGCCATCGATGTCGATGTCAGAAAAGTTTGTGAAAGTGGACGCGGTGCCGGGGCGCAACGTTGAGGAGTCAGCGAGTCGGGTCATCACTCCGGTCGGAGTGGATTTGTAAAAGCCTCCGAGATTTCCGGGTGGAACGCCGGCGGTGGAGAACACGAGATTGGTGCCGTCGAAGTTCACGGAGTTCGCGGTAGGACGAAATCCGTAACCACTCAAACCGCCGGGCAGGGGAGTGGTCTCATCGCAAATGCGGGTGAGGTTGGTGCCGTCATGGAAGAAAATGCCTGCGCCGATAATTGTAAATTGTCCGGGCTCCTTGATGATCGATGAGCCAAAGGCCACGCCGTAGTTGCGTCGGCCGTACGAACCGGGCAAGCCCATCGCGTTGGTGCGTCCGGGGACGAGGGTGTTCGAATTGATTATGTTGGTGATGCCGGTCGATGAATAGGCCGTCATGCCCAACCCGCCCGTGCCGTTGTCGGTGAAATTAACAACGCCATTGCCTTCGTCAGTGGGGTAAAACAAATCGGTAAAGAAACCCCCTTCTGTGCGCACGGTGTTCGTGAAAATCAACGTGCTGAGAACGCCGTTGGTCCAACGGAATAAACTGCGGAATCCGGCGGTGGTGCCGGCGACGAAGTGAACCTTGCCATCACGATAGGTGATTAACGGCGTGTTTTGTCCGGCGAGCCAGTTGGTGAAGTGGTGATTCGTAAATCCGGGCACGATCATTTTGTCGTCTGCGATTTTGACGAACGGACGGGAAAGCCACGTGGCGTTGGTGCCAGCGCGCCGGACCGTCACGGTTGCAACCTGGCTCGTCACGGACCGGCCGTAGTTGTCGAGAATGGCGTAATAATTACCGGCGGTTGCGGCTACTGTATTTTGCACGGTGTAAGTTGGATTTGTGCCCGAGCTCAGGAAACTGGATCCGCGATACCAAGCAATGATCTGGATGCTGCCGCTCGCAACCAAGCCGACCGAAAAAAACGAGCCTTCCAATATGTCCTGGCTCTGTGGTTGTTGCGAAATGACAATCGGCACGGCGAGTGAAACAGAAATGACCGAGCTCGTTACACTACCGCCTGTGTTCGTCACCACACAGGTGAAGCTGCCCGCATCCGTGGGTTGAAAATTGAGCAACTGGAGAAAAGAGGTGGTGACCCCGTTTATGTTGGTTCCATTTTTGCGCCATTGATAACTATTTCCAAAACCTGACGCAGCGATAGAAATCGTAATCGAGCTGTTGCTTTGCAGGATTTGGTCGGTGCTCGTGAAATAGATGACCGGCGCGGCGTTTGTGCCAACGACGAGTGAGAACGCTCCGCGATTCGTTTGCTGAGACCCACCGGTGGCGCGAAACACGTTGGTGTAAAGGCCGTTGGTGGAGGTCGCGAAATTCATCGTGAGATCATTCGTGCCGCGTGCGTCGAATAAAGTTAGGTCGCCGGTGGTCGGACTTAGGTTTACATAGGCAGCATTGGTCGTCGTGACGAGGCCGCCGCCTATGGTCAAAACTGTATTGTTGGTAAAGAACCGCACCGTACTGGCCGAAAAACTAGCGCCATTGGTGGTGAGCAGGCTCATCGTTTGATTGGTGAAGGCCGAGATGTTTGCCGGTGCCTGCGCAAAGAGGCTTGCGGTGCAACTGGTGAGAAAAACAAAAAACGAAAGTGCGCGCTTACAAAGGTGTTGGTTCATCGTGCCCGCGACTAGTAACTCCTAAGCACGAGTGTCGTGTGTATACCCTGTAGCAGCGGTTACGTCGAGTGATTAAGCGGAATTTCTGTATACACAGAGCTAAGTGGGTTCGGTCGGTTCGTGCGTGATGCTTCTTTTCGGCTCTTTTCGGCTGATTTTATTGATTTTCTTTGAAGAACGTCGTGCGTCCTGCCATCAAACAAGGGTGCAACCTGTTCCCTTGAGACAAAGTTCTTTTGCCGCATTGATCGTGGCGTTGGTCTGTTTGATTTCTCGTGTGACCTTCGCGGTAGATACGGGCACGCCGGATCCAGCATTTCTAAAAACGCAGCCGGGCTGGAAAGTTTCTCTAGTGGCTCAACCGCCGCAATTAATTCATCCAAGCGTCGTGTGTTGTGCGCCGGATGGGCGGGTGTTTGTGGCGCAGGATCCGATCGATATGGGGTTGCCGAGCGATTCCACCGGCGACAGTATTTTGTGTTTTCACCCGGACGGACACGTGACGATGTTCGCGACGAACCTGCACGCGGTGTTTGGTTTGGCCTACGTGGATGGAAAACTGTTTGTGCATCACACGCCTGATTTCAGTGTGTTCGTGGATGACAACGGCGTCGGCAAAGACCGCAAGGATTTGTTCACAACGAATCCGGATCCGAATTTGAAAGGCACTGGTTTCAACGATCACATTCCTTCCAACATTCGCCTCGGGATGGATGGGTGGTTTTACATGAGCACT
>JAQGOW010000151.1 GCA_028293405.1 Verrucomicrobiales bacterium | reverse complement strand
CATGCTGATCGCGGGATAGCCATCTTTGCCCATGCCGAAGCTCATTTCGACGTAAGGCTTCGTGGGACGAGCAACAGCATCGGCGACATCGCCGTCTGTATAATTAGTGGTGCCGTTGGGGCTGTGCGGTTTGCTTTCGTCGGGATACATCCAGAGTTCGTATTCGTTCCAGCTGACTTCTTTTTGTTCCATCCAAAACGGTTCGATTTTGATTTTGTGCTGCGGATGCTCGTCCGAGGTGCTTTTTGGTTCGGACTCCGGGCTGCCCATCATGAATTCGCCTTCAGGAATGGGGAGCATGGCGTAGCTGACGGTGGTGTCGGGAATGGTGTTGGTGTAAGGCTTCATGTCTCCGGCAGCTTTCTCGGTGCTGGTGGCGAGAATCTTTTTCAAGATGGAATCGACTCGTTGCATTTCCTGAGCTCGCATGCTGCCGGTGCCGATTTGGATGTTTTCTGGCCACTGTGCGCCGGCTTCAACCCACTTGCGGAGGGTGGCGACGTCTTCGGTGGAGAGCGGGCCGCCGTTGGAAAGAATTGGCAGAACGTCATGGGCGAAATCGATCGATGGACCGGCGGGTGTTTTCGCGGTGGTTTTTGCGCCCGCTATTTTCACGCCAGGGGGCCAGTAAGCACCTTCGTTCACCCAGATCTTTAAATCCCTCTGATCGGTGTGCGATACAGGGCCGCCCTTTTGGAAAATTGGCAGGATACCGGCGACGAAATTGATTTGGGTGTTAAGTGTCACGCCGTCGGGCCAATCGGCGCCTTCGGCGATCCACGTTTTGATGGTGTCGAGTTCCTGCTTCGTCGGCCGCGGACGTTCTTTCGGCGGCATGACTTTATCGTCAGTGATCGGACGCTGAGTGAGCGTGTAAACCTGACTGTTTTCGGGGTGACCGGGAAGAACCCGATGTTTGTCACCATGGGGTTTGAAGGCGGTGGCCTTGGTTTCCATGTTGTAGTTGCCGTTTTCGTCAGCGTGCTTTGCGTTGTGGCAGTTAACGCAGTTTTGCTCGAGAACGGGTCTGACGTCTTTGACGAAGTCGAGCTTGGCCTCAGCGGTGGCGACCAGGACGTTCGCAGCAGCGGCGAGAGCGGTTATCCGGAGCGTTTTCGGTAAAGTCATTTTGTAAGTTGACGATGGTCGCATGGTGAAAAATTCAATGTCAATCGTTTGCTAGACGGCAAACCCAGCCATAAAGATGCACAAAAGTTGACGATTTTCGCAATCATCCAATCCTCGCTGGCCGGTGAACGTGTCGCTTGCTGAGGCGGGCAGGTCTGTTTACGTTAACGCCGATGTTGTCGCACAAAGCCTGGAGCGGACACGCCGTGTTTCGATTGTTTCTCGGCGTTTTCTCCACGTACTGTTTCGGTAACCTCATCGTTGGGCTGCTGTATCACTTCAAAATCGGGCTGACCGAACAGACGCGGGGCGTGCTTAGTTTGCTCGTGTCGCTCGTTTTTTTGCAGGCGACGGCTGGGTTGTGGATCGCTGTTTTTCTGCGCGAAAATAATATGACGTGGCGCGATGGCTTTGGGTTTGGACGCGCAAATAGTTGGTTTGCGATTGGAATCGGGCTTCTCGCCGGGATGTTGGTGGTGCCGATCGCGCAGGGGATGATGATGCTTTCGGAGTGGGGCATGAATAGTTTGCACCTTCATCCTGTGGCCCAACAAGTCGTGCAGGAAATGCAAAAGCCTCAGATGCCAGGCTATCAACGCTCGTTACTGGCATTGCTAGCGATTGTTGGCGCGCCTGTTGTTGAGGAAGGGTTGTTTCGCGGTTTGATGTATCCGACGATCAAGCAAGCGGGTTATCCGAGGCTGGCACTTTGGGTGACGTCGATCATTTTTGCTGCTACGCACGTGACGTTGGTGACGTTTGTGCCGCTGGCGTTTTTTTCGGTAGTGTTGATTTTGCTCTACGAAGCCACGGATAATTTGCTCGCGCCAATTGCTGCGCACAGCATGTTTAACTTCGCTAATTTTCTTTTGCTCATGTTCCAGGACCAGCTAAACCGTGCGCTGCCGCCGATGCATTAACGTGAACGAATTCGAACTGATTTCAAAACTGACCAAGTCGCTTCCGACGAATGCGTTCGTTGTGGAAAGCGCGGGCGACGATTGCGCGGTGCTCGATTCAGGGCAGCCCGGTCGGTATCTCTTGTTCAAGACGGATGCGGTGGTGCAGGGGATTCATTTTGACGCCGATGCGGATCCTGTGCGCGTTGGGCATAAGGCGTTGGCGCGTTGTTTGAGTGACATCGCCGCGATGGCGGGACGTCCGATTGCGGCGTTGGTGACGATTGCGTTGCCGAAAGAATTCGACGCCGAATACGTGCGAAAAATTTATGACGGGATGTCGGTCGTGGCGCGGGAGTATGGGGTGGCGATTGTTGGCGGTGAGACGACGACGAATCCCGAGCGATTGCTGATTTCGATTTCGTTGCTGGGCGATGTGGCGAGCGAGAAGTGCGTGCGGCGTTCGGGTGCCAAAGCGGGTGATGTGCTTTTTGTGACTGGTGAGCTTGGCGGCTCGATTGCGGAGAAGCATTTGCACTTTCAGCCGCGCATTCGTGAGGCTCATTGGCTGGCGGAGAATTTTGATATTCACGCGATGATTGATCTGAGCGACGGCTTGGCTGGGGATTTGAGGCACATTTTGAACGCGAGCAAAGTCGGTGCAGAGATTCGTTCGCCGTCGATCCCGATTAGTCGCGCGGCCAAATTGCAGGCGAGAACCAAGGCAAACGGCAAGTCGGCGTTGATTGCTGCGTTGAGCGATGGCGAGGATTTTGAACTGCTGTTCACCTTGGCGAGCAAGGACGCCGTTGCCGTGTTAGACGGTTGGAAGAAAAACTTTCCCGATACGCGACTGACGTGCATCGGAAGAATTAATGCCGCACCGGGTTTGAAAATTCGCGATGAACACGGCGTTCGAGAATTGAACATCCATGGCTACGCACATTTCTCATAGCGCGTCCGAAACGGAAGCTTTAGGAGAACAGTGGGGCAGGGAAGCGAACGCTGGTCTGGTGATCGGATTGTCGGGTGATCTCGGCACGGGCAAAACGCAACTGACCAAAGGCATCGCGCGTGGTCTCGGGGTGAACGAACGAATTCTGTCGCCGACCTTTGCGCTCGTGAATGAATATCGCAGCGGACGCTTGCCGATGTTTCACCTCGACCTTTACCGACTCGACACGCGCGCACAGATCGTTGGCGCGGGATTGGAACAATATCTGACGCGGCCCAAAGGTGTCGCGATTGTTGAATGGATCGAACGATGGCTAGAAGGCAATGACGTTGTTGGCGCAAGATATCGACGCGTGCAGATCAAACAACTTAGCGAAACTGACCGCGAAATTATTTATGAAGATTTTGGCGGTTGAATTTTCTTCGGAGCGCAGGAGCGTCGCGGTGGTTGAGAACGGGCGCGTGTTGGCCGAGGTGTCTGAAATGGGTGGTCGCTCGGCGATAGCGTTGGTGGAACGAGCGCTGGCGGCGAGCAAGGTGGAACGCGAGGAGATCGAGTGCATTGCGGTCGGCGTTGGGCCGGGTTCGTATGCTGGGATTCGCGGAGCGATTTCGGTCGCGCAAGGTTGGCAATTGGCTCGAGAGATAAAATTGCTGGCGGTTAGTAGCGTGGAATGCGTGGCTGCACAGGCGCGGCAGGAAAAGGTTTTTGGGCGCGTTGCGGTGATCGTTGATGCTCAGCGCGAGGAGCTTTATTTGGCGATTTACGATGTGTCGGAGAATGGTTGTGCAGTGGTCGAACCGCTTCGGATTGTTCCCGCGGCGGAGGTGACGGCGTTGGCGGCGAATGGCACACCGGTCATCGGGCCGGATTCCACTGCGCAGTCGAATCCTGCGCTCGTGTTTCCACAAGCAGCGGTTCTCGGGCAAATTGCTTCGACACGCACCGACTTCATTGGCGGCGAAAAGCTCGAGCCGATTTATTTGCGGGAGGTCAGCTTCAAGAAGATGACACCAGTTGCGGCGCGTTGAAGAATTCGTTTGGGCGCGTGCGTAATTGAGGCTATTAAGAGTGTTGCTGTGAAATTCGTCAGTCTCATCATCGCCAATCTGTTTCGCAAAAAGCTGCGCACGACGCTCACCTTTTTGTCGATCCTAATTGCGTTTGTGCTCTATGGATACCTGGTCGCGATCCGTGCGGCTTTTGGCGCGGGTGTCACTTTCGCTGGCGCTGACCGTCTCGTGGTGCGCAACAAGGTCTCGTTGATTCAACTCATTCCGGTCAGTTACAAAGATCGCATCCAACGCATCCCTGGCGTTCGAAGTGTCGTTCACTCGACGTGGTTTGGCGGTTACTATCAAAAGCCGGCAAACTTCTTTGCGCAGATGCCCGTAAACCCAAAGGAATACCTCGATATTTATCCCGAGGTTCTTTTGAGCGACAAAGAAAAACAGGCATGGATGAGCACCCGGACGGGCTGCATTCTCGGAAGGAAGACTGCGGAGAAATTTGGGTTCAAAGTTGGGGATCGCATTCCGATAACTCCGACAATTTGGGAAAAACCGAACCACGACATGTCGGCGTGGGTCTTTGATATCGTGGGCATTTTCGATGGCGCAACCAAGGCAACGGACACATCGGCGTTGATATTTCGGTACGATTATTTTGATGAAACGCGTGCCTACAAAAAAGGGGAAGTCGGTTGGTACATCATTCGCGTAAAAGATTCGTCGCAATCTGAACGCATCGCGAAAGATATCGATCGCGAGTTCGCGAATTCGGAATGCGAGACCAAAGCCGAAACGGAGAAAGCATTCGTCCAAGGTTTTGCGAGACAAGTCGGCGACATCGGCAAGATCATGATCGCCATTCTGAGCGCGGTATTTTTCACTATCCTTTTGGTCGCGGGCAACACCATGGCGCAGGCGGTTCGAGAGCGACGGGAAGAACTTGGGGTATTGAAGGCGCTCGGGTTTACCAATATGCGCGTGCTGGTGCTCGTATTGGTTGAATCGTGCGCCCTCGCTGGAACTGCCGGTGTGCTCGGCCTTGGCCTGTCAAAATTTCTCGTGTCACTTGGTGATCCTACCAATGGCGCGTTGCCGTTGTTTTATTTTCCAATGCCCGATTTCCTGCTCGGATTCGCCATCGTTCTCGCGCTTGGATTTTTGTCCGGGATCGGACCTGCGGTGCAAGCGATGCGCCTGAACATGGCCGATGCTTTGCGAAGAATGTAATCCTATGACGTTCGGCAATTGGCTCAGTCAAATTTTTGTCGTCACGAGGTTCAGCCTGCAAAGCGTTCCGGAACGGAAGGGCGCCGCTGCCGCGACGGTGTTCGGTATCGCGGGCGTCGTCGCGGTGCTTGTTGGAGTTTTATCGATTGGCTACGGCTTTCGTCAGGCGATGACGGCGGCCGGCCAGGAAGATTGCGCTTTGGTGATGCGCACAGGGTCCGACAATGAAATGACGAGCAACCTGACGATGGAAGAAGGCAAAGTTGTGGCCGACTCCGCTCACCTTGTGCGCAATGAAAACGGTCCGATCGCGTCGATAGAACTTTACGCCATCATCAACCTGCCGAAACGCTCGACCGGAACTGACGCGAACATCCCGTTGCGCGGCGTCAACGCACAAGCGTACGCGGTGCGCAAGAATCTCAAAATCGTTGCCGGCCGAAAATTCGAACCTGGTCGCAACGAGATCGTCGTCGGTCGTGGCGCGGCCAATGAGTTTGCCGGTCTTGAACTCGGAAACAAAATTCCGGTCGCTGGCCAGCAATGGACTGTTGTCGGAATTTTCACGAGCAACGGCGGAATTGCCGAATCCGAAATGTGGGCCGACGCGCCGCTCGTTCAACAAACCTATCATCGCGGCAGCACATTTCAGACGGTCTATTGCAAAGTAAAATCGGCCAGTGACTATCAGGCGTTCAGCGACGAACTCATGTCCGACCCGCGCATCAAAGTGACGGTTAAACGCGAAAGCGAATACTACGCGGACCAATCGCGCGTTCTGTTCAGCATCATCACCGGCCTCGGCACAGTCGTCGCAGTTCTGATGGCAATCGGTGCAGTCTTCGGTGCGCTTAACACGATGTATTCGGCGGTCGCGGCGCGGACGCGCGAAATCGCAACGTTGCGCGCTTTGGGTTTCGGGACCACGCCGGTGATTATCTCGGTTTTGATCGAATCACTCGTGCTCGCGTTGGTCGGCGGTTTGATCGGTGGCGCTGTAGCGTATGTCATGTTCGACGGCTATCAGGCGGCCACGATGAATTTCCAAAGCTTCAGCCAGGTGGCGTTTGCGTTTGCGGTAACGCCGCAGTTGTTGGTGCAAGGAGCAATTTTTGCGGCCGTGATCGGATTTTTCGGTGGATTATTCCCAGCAATTCGCGCGGCCCGGATGCAGATTGCGCCGGCGTTGCGAGAGATGTAGTTGCTGCTTGAACTTTAAACATTAAACTCTTAAAGTTAAAACCATAGCGACGCGGGTGTAGTTCAATGGTAGAACGGAAGCCTTCCAAGCTTCATACGAGGGTTCGATTCCCTCTACCCGCTCCACTTCCATCCGATCTCTATTTCTTCCCAATCAATTTTGAACTTTGGCTAATCCCGTGCATTTTACAGTAGGTGAAAATTCAAACAAAGCCGTTCTGTGTTAATGACGGTAAAAAGGTAAATCTGAAACATTGGCCGAACCGCACCAAAGATTTGTGCGGATCAAAGGCCGAGTTTGAACGGACTCTTCACGAACACGTTCATCATTTGAGCAAATTGCAGCGTGCCTTTTACGCAGATGGCCGGCACGCGTTGCTGATCATTTTCCAAGCTATGGATGCGGCGGGCAAGGACAGTGCCATCCAACACGTCATGTCAGGAGTCAACCCGCAGGGCTGCCAGGTGTTTAGTTTTAAAAAGCCGAGCGCGGAGGAATTGGCGCATGATTTTTTGTGGCGGGCGGCGAGAGCTTTGCCCGAACGCGGGCGCATCGGTATATTCAATCGATCGTATTACGAAGAAGTGCTCGTGGTTCGTGTGCACCAAGAGCTGTTGAAAACGGAGAAGGTTCCAGATGCAGATTCCAACAAGATTTGGAAACACCGCTATCAATCCATCCGCAATTTTGAACGGCATCTTCATCGCAATGGCACGCACATCATAAAATTTTTCCTGCACGTCTCAAAAGATGAACAGCGCCAGCGATTCTTGAAACGGATTGATGACCCTGAGAAGAACTGGAAGTTTAGTCCGGACGATTTGAAAGAACGTGCGTTCTGGAAGAATTACATGCACGCGTATGGTGAGTGCATAACTGCGACGAGCACCGAAGATTGCCCGTGGTATGTCATTCCTGCTGACGATAAGCCAACGGCCCGGCTCCTCATCTCACAAGTCATTCTCGAACGATTGGAGCGCATCAATCCGAAATATCCAGCAGTGAGCGCGCAACGGTGCAAAGAGCTTTTGGCAATTCGCGAAGAGCTCGCGAAAAACCAGTCATAGCAACGTTGTTCCCACGGGGCGTTCTATGGCTACATCCAGTTGAGCAAACGCAGAAGCTCGACCAAAAGGTAGGCGATACCGCCGGCGATGGGGATGGTAAAGATCCATGCCCAAACGATTCGTTCCACAACCGGCCACTTAATAGCGTTCAAACGTTTAGCCGCTCCGACACCCATGATGGCTGCGGAAATGTTGTGCGTCGTTGAAACCGGGATGCCCAATTGCGTTGCCGCGAGAATAATCACCGCCGAACTGGTCTCGGCCGCAAACCCATTTATCGGTTGGAGCTTTACCATTTTGTGGCCGAGCGTGCGGATAATACGCCAACCACCCGCAGCCGTCCCGGCGCACATCGTGAGTGCGCAAACGACTTTGATCCAGGTTGCGATCTCGAGGTCATGGCCAGCGACCGGCGTAGGTGTGTGCAGGAAATGTAGGTAATCGGGAAGGTTATTGAACAATCCAGAAGCCGTCCCTGCGACAAGCGCGAGGGCGATGATGCCCATGGTTTTCTGGGCGTCGTTCGTTCCGTGCATGAAACTCATGCCGGCTGCGCTGAAGATTTGTGCGCGATTGAACGTGCGGTTGACTGATTGCGGACGTGCTTTGTGGAATATCAGGTAGAGCAGGGCCATGATGATGAATCCAAGAACAAGCCCAAGGAACGGCGACACGATCATCGGCATGACCACTTTCCAGAGTAGCCCTTTGCCTTTCCACCAATGTTCGGCGTTTGGTTGCGACCAAATGATGACGTGCCAATTGCCTTTCGCAGCCGCAAGGCCGGCGCCGCACAACCCACCGATGAGCGCGTGACTGGAGCTTGAGGGTAGCCCAATCCACCATGTGAAAAGGTTCCACACGATTGCGCCGAGCAACGCGCAGATAAGCGTAGGACTGCTTAACGGCGCAATATTCGTGTCGATCAAACCGGAAGCAATGGTTTTCGCGACTGCTGTTCCCCACAGTGCGCCGAACAGGTTCGTCACAGCCGAAAGCAGGATGGCCTGGCGGGGTGACAGGACTTTGGTTGAGACGACCGTCGCGATCGAATTGGCGGTGTCATGGAAGCCGTTGATGTATTCAAACACCAGCGCGACGAGGATGACCGTCAGGATGAGCACCATGCGATCAGGAATTCTTCAGGACGACGTGGTTGATAACATTCCCCGCATCACGAAAGCGGTCGATCGCTTTTTCCAGGATTTCGAATAAATCCATGAGGAACATCGCTTTGAGCGGTTCATGTTTGCCGGTATACAAGTCCCGCAGCACGGACATCATCAGTTCGTCGTGGTTGCTTTCGATCTCGTGCAAGCGCGCATTCAAGGATCGCATTTCTTCGAGGTTCGAACCTTTGCGCATTTCTTTTACCATCGTGCACAGTGTCGTGCTCGCGTCCTGCAACATCGCAACATGGCGAGTGAAATCCTGGTCTTCGACGTATTGAGGCGCCAGCAAAATGCGTTCGCCGACTTTTTCGATGGTCTTGGGAATTTTGTAGAGCGTCTGGGCCAGGGCTTCGATGTCCTCGCGATCCAAGGCGGTGACAAACGAGTTGATGAGCGCGTCGCTGATGGCGTTGGCCGTTTTCTTTTCGTCACGGCGAGCCGATGAAAGCTCCTGCAAACTTTGCAGTCGTTTCGGGTCTTTGATCAGTGAAACCAACGCATGCACGCTTTCGGTGGTGTGAGCGGCACTCTCTTCAAACAGGTCGAAAAATTTGTCTTCTTTGCCGAGGATTTTTTGGAGCGAGAACATAACGCCGCCTTGGTAACACAAGTTGAGGGAATGACACGAAAAAAATGCTCGTGCGCCCAACGCAACAGCCGATGCGCCTGGTCAATTCTCCAGCAAAGTCGTTTTGCCGTTGAAGTCAGTGGCCACAACGCGACGCGCGGAAAGCGGCGCCAAAGTGTTGATGATTGAATTGCTCAATTTATGCTGCCACAAAATCTCTCCGGTTTTCGCGTTCAGCGCAACGACCACGCCATTTTTCGAACCGTAGAAAACGACTCCGTCTTTCTCTACGATTTGCGCTGAGTTATGGTCGTAGCCGATATGGGGATTGGTTTCCCAAAGTTTCTCCGGTTTGTTGGCAGTAGTGGAAAATGCAGCGAGCGTGGCGGACACACCTTCGAGATTTCCCATCGTGCGCACGTAAAATCGTGATTTGTCGCTGGCGAGGCCTGCGGTTTCGCGAACCTGGTAATCTGCCGTCCTCCAAATTTGTTTGCCTATCGCGAGATCGATCGCGGTCATTTCACGGTCAGGAGCGACAATGAACACTTTGCCGGCGGCAGTTATCGGATCATAAGCAGCGGGCGAATAGTTGAGCCATGAATGAGGGCCTTTCCATGTCCAGACCGGTTCGCCCGTGTTCGCGTCCAGGGCGTACAAATGTTCGTCCCAGGCACCGAAAATAACTTTGCCTTCCACAACCAACGGTCGGGATTCGACGTAAAAGCCGACGTCCGGAAATTCCCACAACAATTTGCCTGTGTTCAAATCCAAGGCGCGGAATTTATGATCGCTCGCGCCAATGAACACTTTGCCGTTGGCTGTGCGCGGTGAAGCGACGATTGGTTTCAGCGTCGAATATTGCCACTGCTTGGCGCCCGTTTTTGGGTCGAGCGAATAAATCGAACCATCGCACGAGGCGAACACAACGTGTCCTTCGCTTGCATCGGCACTGCTATAAACGGGTCCGTGCGTTTGGAATTCCCATTTCGGCTTTCCATTCTTGAGGGACAGCGCATGGACGGTGCCGGACGCATCGCCCACAATGGCGCAGTTATTGGCGATCGCAGGTGACGCTGCGGCCAACCATTGCGCATCGAACTGCCACTTTTCTTTTACGTGAGGATATTTTTTATTAACTGAGTAATCCGGGCGCGGCCATTTGTTCGTGCTGCTGGCGAAGTCATGTTTCTCTAAAGTCATTTGATGCCAAGGCTGTTTCGTGCCGACACCGGGGTTGCGTTCGGTCAGTGTCATCTTGCCCTTGTTCACGTCGACAATCGTGTAGCCACCGACCTTTTCGTGCGCGCGCAAGTTCGAGCGACCCATCGCTGCTGGGATGCCCTCGAAGTTCAACTTGTTGTTAGCGTGGCCGTGGCCGACGAGCACTGCCTGGATGTTGTATTGCTTAAGCAAGTCGATCCCCGCATACCAATTGTCCAACTGATCGTCCAACGGGTAGTGCGTCACGAAAATCAACGGCCGGTTGGGCGGCAAAGTTTTCAATGTGGATGCGAGCCACCGCATGTCCTCGGGTGCAAAATGGCCATCGCCCATCTTCATCACCGGTCCTTCGTGCATCGCGAGAAACGTGTAGCCGCCTGCATTGAACACAAATTTGTCTGCGCCCCAAAACTTCGTAAACGAAGTCGCGCCAGACTCCGACCACTTGCAATCGTGATTCCCGGGCGTGAGATAGACCGGGATTTTGCATTGATCATATATGCTCTTGGCCAACTCGAATTCCTCGTCTTTGCCAAGTTCCGTCACGTCACCGGAAACGATGACGAACTCGAGATTCGATTGCGAATTGATGTCTTTGATGGTCGCGCGCAAATCTTCGTCACCCGTGGGCGAACCCACGTGCGTATCACTCAGCCACGCAAAATGCAGCGGTTGCGAAACGGCGAGCAGCGGGCAAAGCAGTAGCAAAAATAAAACACGCATCGTGAGAATTGTTGGGACGGCGGCGAACTGGCGCAAGAACTTTGTCGTGTGCCGAACGAACTTCAGGCCGATGTGACACGATTTTTCTGTTTTTCGTGCGATTCAGAGGCATGTTGAAGTCCGTTTTAAATTTATGCGTCTGATTGGTCACGTCACAGGCGAACAAGGGGCAAAGCTTTTTTCCGATTACTTGAGCTCTTTGGAAATCAAGAGTTCTATCGAATCGGACGCCGACGACAAATGGGGTATCTGGATCTATTCTGAGGACCAGATCGAACTAGGGAAGCAACATCTGGCCGAATACCTTGCACATCCTGCCGATCCGAAGTTCGT
>JAQGOW010000134.1 GCA_028293405.1 Verrucomicrobiales bacterium | reverse complement strand
TATATCACTCGCCTGAAGAATTCCAGTGGGTCTGTCAACGAAACTGCGGATGCTTCGGTAAAGTGTAGGCGAGGATGGTGCCAGAGATGAGGGCAACGAGATAGCCGTAGGGCAACAGGCAGGCCATCAGGCCGGTAATGATGACGAGAAAAAATGTGGTGCGTTCCTGGGTCATGTCGCGCACGAGCAACATGAGTGCGGTGGCTTCAAAGGCGAGAATGACTCCAAGAATCGGCAGCGGGAAGACGTGGAAAACGTTTTCAAAACCGTTGCTGAAAAATAGGCCGACTATCAAATACATGCTGCCGTAAATAATAACGGACATCCCGGTGCGCGCGCCGAAAGCGTAGTGTCCGGCCAGTCCGCCTGAGCCGTGGCAGGTCGGCACGCCGCCAAAAAACGGGTTGACCAGGTTCATGAACGAATAAGTCAGGCCGATTTTGGTGAGCGACGGTGCGCGGGTTGGAAATAAATCTTCCGCCACCCGGCGAGCGCCGAGGACTGAGTTGCCGATGGAGAGCGGCACTTGAGGCAGGGCGAGGATGAGGAATCCGGTCAGGATATCGCTCCAGGCCGGCACGTGAAATTTTGGCCAGGCCAGCCCAACTGCATTTTGGAGGCCGTCGAATTTTTTGAATGCGAAGGCGTAGATAAAACCGAGACCGATGATGAACAGCGCTGCGGGATAACGGCGGTTATTATATAGGGCGAAGGCGATGACTGCGGCGATCGCGGCGAGGACGTATCCGTTGGCGTTTTCTTTTGGGAGGTAATCTTTCAGGGCAAGTGTTGCAAGTTGCAGGCCTAAACCAAATTGGATTCCGCGCACGACGACTTTCGGAATGACGCGGCCGAGCCACGCGACCAGCCCGGTGATTGTAAGGAGCAGCATGACCACGCCGATTGCCAGGCCACCACCGTAGATTACGTCGGGCGCGAGTTTTTGAGTGATGACAATTACGGCGACAGCTTTGAGCGGTTGGGCGGGCATCGGCATGCCGTAGAACAGGCCGGTGAAAATTTGCATCGCGCCGAACATGATGAGCACGGTTGCGGCGTCCAGTCTCGACGCGAGGATCATGCCGACGATCAGCGGCAGGTCAGTGCCGATATCGCCGAATGCGCCCGCGAGTTCGTTGCGATCAAAACGGATGCGCGGATAAGTTTCGGGCGCGGCTGGAGTCATCAGGCGCCTTTACTCGAACTCAATTGCACCGCGAGCAAATGGCCGAGCCACACTGCCACGAGGCAAAGCACGACCGACAGAAGGACGTTTGCTCCGGCCCGTAGCCATTGCCCTTGGTTTGCGAGTCCCAGCGTTTGAAGGCTAAACGCGGAGAAGGTGGTGTAGCCGCCGCAAATGCCGACCATAAAAAATTCGCGCATTTGATGTGAGGCGGGCGCGAGTCCTTTCGGTGCGGTGACGGTCGCAAACAGGCCAATAACAAAGCAGCCGGATATATTTACGAGAATTGTTCCCCACGGCATCGTTTCACCGCAGAGTCGCGTGACGAAATACGACGCCCAATATCGGGCGATGCTGCCAATTGCACCGCCGAGCCCGATGACAATAGTGTTCAACATAAAGGTCCTACCGTGTAACTGATTGGTAGGAGTTATCAGCGCTGAATAAACAATCGGGGTCAGTTTTGCAATGTTTGGAATAAGTTGAGCTTGGACGCGTGCGCGGTTGTGATATCATGCACATCGTGATCTTCTCGACTGTCAGGGTGTTCCCAAAGCTCGCCTTCTCCACGTTACTGTTGCTACTCGTCGCGTCGGCTCAAGCGCAGCTAACGGTGACGATTGGTCAAAACTTTCAAAGCAGTACGATTAATAGCGCCGGCTCGATTCCGGCTGACGCCAATGGCGCGATTGGGCCGCATCATTACATCGAGTTTATCAATGGCACGGTTGCCGTCTATAACCGCACGAATGCGGTGCGCGTCCAACGCAAGACGAATGTGAAGTTTTGGGCCGACGCAGGAGTGCTGGTTTCGTCAGATTCGACCACGACCGATCCGCGTGTGATTTATGATCCGGCATCGCAGCGCTGGTTCGCCACACAAGTCGATGCCAGCACTGCGGTCGCAGATCCGACGACGCAGGCGAATGATTTTTTGGTGGCGGTCTCGACGACGGACAATCCGGCCGGCACCTGGCACGGGTTCAGTTTTCAATCGGATCCCGACACGGGCGCGTTTGCGGATTTTCCGACGATGGGTATTGATAGCGATGCCGTTTATATTTCCGGCGATTTTTTTCAGGACGGCGAAAGCAACCCGATTGGGTCTGGTTTGGTTTCCATTCCGAAAGCCGATTTACTCGCGAGCACGCCAACGATTGATAATCGCACGTGGTTCGGCATTTCCGATTACACCGTTCACGGGCAGGTGCTGCAACCGGCCATCTGTGTTGATGGATCGACCCACGGGAATATTATTTCACTGTCGGATATCGGCAGCACCAGCGATCCGATTTCCAATCTCGTAGCGTTCGCAGTTCAAAATGCAACGACAGCGACAGCGACCTTGTCTCCTGTTTCGTTTCTGGACGTTGCACCGTTTTCTATTCCGGATAATGCCGACTTAGGTGAGCCGCTGCTGACGCCGACGCAACCCGACGGCACCCACGCGTTGATGGCGAATGACGCGCGTTTTGCCGGCTGTGTGCGCGCGGTCAATGGCGTTCTCTACGCCGTGCATAGCACCGAATACAACGGCAAGATCGCCATTCGTTGGTATCGCATCAATGCGACGACGCAGACGCTGATTGAATCGGGAACCATCGCTGACCCGAACCTCGACCTTTTCTTCCCGAGCATTGCTGTGAACAGCAGTGGCGTCGTGGTGATTTGCTGCAATGGGTGCAGCACGAGCACTTACATCAGTAGCTTCGCGATCGCCGGCCTGACGCGAAATGGTGTGACAAGTTTTCAAAGCCCGGTGCTTTTGGCGTCCGGGACGATTTCGTATCACGATGACTTTGAACAATTAGCTGACATCCTGGAAATCCCGCCGTTGAGCCGCTGGGGTGATTACAGCGCAACGTCGCCTGATCCAAATGATCCAAACCGTTTCTGGACCATCCAGATGATTCCGATCGATGTCGATGTGTGGGCGACGCAAGTCACCGAAGTGATCGTTTCAGCGCCGCCGCAACTTTCGGTCGCGCTCAGCAACAACAACGCGGTGGTCTCGTGGCCCGCGGCGGCGACGGGGTTTGCGTTGCAATCGACCTCGAATGTCGGCGCAACGAATTGGTCCACAGTGACGCAAAACCGCAGCACTAATAACGGAACGATTTTCTACACGACTCCGCTCGGTAGCGTGCCTGCGTTTTTTCGTCTGAAACTCTAATTGGAATCGGTGGTCCCTTGCGCGCCCTGGCGCATGAGGTTGAGAAGGTGAACCAGCGCTTCGTCGTAGGTGCGGCCTTTGAGTTCGGACAGTTGGCGCGCGCGTTTGTCGAGTTGCTTGGCCATCTCCGGCGTTTTTTCGGGAGGACATCCGAACGCCTTTAACAGCTCCGCTATTTGATCGACGGTCATAATGAAGTGGAGTTTACCGAGTCGGCTTTTGCAATCGAGAAAAGTTGGGCTTTGGAAATCAGGCGTTTTCGGCTATAGGAATTTGGATGGCACCCACCAAAACACTTACATGGCCGCTCGCGCTGGCCTATGCCGCATTGTCTGTCGTTTCATTTCACCTCGCTTTCGCAATGGGTTGGAGCGCGTTTATTCTGCTGTTCCTGTTCGGGTTGGTCGGACTGACGACGCTCAGCAGCACACGCAAAGCATTTTACTTCGGACTCGTCATTGGACTGCTCATTTACTCGCCGCATCTGTCGTTCTTCTGGGAAATTTTTGGTTGGATGGCAGCGGCCTTGTGGTTGGTGCTCGCGTTTTGGCTCGGAGTTTTTTTGGCGCTCGCGCGAAGTGTGCGGCTGCGATTTGGCGCGCTGGGGCTCGTGCTGATTCCATTTCTGTGGACCGGGATTGAATATTTCCGCAGCGAATTGTATTACCTCAAATTTTCGTGGCTGAGCGTCGGCTACGCGTTCTCCAATGCGTTCAACCTGCCGGACATTGCGAGCTTGGGTGTTTATGGAATTGGGTTTTGCGCAATGTTGGTTGTCGTCGCAGTTCATTCGTGGCGATCGGTTCGTCCGTTTGTTTTGTGCCTTGGACTTTTGGTAA
>JAQGOW010000054.1 GCA_028293405.1 Verrucomicrobiales bacterium | reverse complement strand
ATTGGACGGATGGTCGGTGGGATTGAAACCGCGACCCGACGGATTGATTGAAATATGGTTCAGCAAACTCTTGCTCGGCCATTTGGATCCGCACACGTTCGGTTTTGAGCCTGCCCGTACGGGCAGGCTCAAAACCGAGGAACCAAAACAGAAAAAAGTGTAACCCTAAACAACAAATGTGTTACCTATGTATTGAACCAAGAGTGTTACCGATGTTCTGACTGCCCCTCGCCCTCGCTTCCCTCCACCTCCCAATTTCAAATCTCAAATTTCCAATTTCAAATTCCCTTGCACCCCGAAACGCTTGCCCAATTTTGCGTGCGGCGAGCAAAAAAGAGCCGGTCTATATCAAAATGCGAGGAGCGGAACCAGATGCGTTCCGGCAGATTGTTTCTTGCAAAACAGAGCAGCTAAAACATGGACGAAGCTCGTGTGGAGGAAATCTGAATGTTGTGTGTTTATGGCGCAGGCAATGCCAAAGGCTTCGGCTGCGATGTCGCGCAGTCGCAACCGCAAATATCACACTTTGCCGGTGCTCAGCCGACGCCCACGGGCGGAGACCTTGAGCGTTGCCTCGCTGCGGGCATCGACGACTACGTTTCGATGCCTATGAACAAGCCCGAACTGCTCGCGCTGGTCGGACGCATCGCAAAAGCAGACTAAGGGAAATATGCCAACCGACCCGAACTCAGTCGTCGATCAGAAGTTAACTTCTGCCGGTTTTCCGGTCAGGGGTGGGGGTCGGAGTGCCTCAACTCCCAAGCCGAACCGATTTGCCAACCACATCTGGCGCACGGTGGGTTGCGCGGCTGCGCTGGCCATCGCCTTCGCACTTTATGCAAGGTCGGAAAAGCAAATCGATCGAGCCAATGAGCTGCGGCAGCGGTCCCTTCTACTGGCCGGTGAGTTGGGCCAGTCTTCGGATGACCTGACCCGCATGGTCCGGACGTATGTGGTTACCTGCGACCCAACTTATAAAAAACACTATCAGGACATTCTAGACATCCGTGATGGAAAGAAAGCCCGGCCCGAAGCTTATTCGAGGAGTTACTGGGATTTGGTGCTGGTGGGTGGCCAAGTGCCGCGCCCGGACAGCAAGGAAGCCATTCCGTTGCTGCAGTTGATGCAGCAGGCCGGGTTTACTGAGGAAGAGTTTGGCCGACTGGCGAAGGCTAAGGCGAGATCCGACGAGCTGACCATCCGGGAATTCGAGGCGATGAAACTGGTCGAGTCCACGGGGCCGGGGGCCAAAGGCAATCGGGCCAACGCGCGAAGGATATTGCATGACGCCAATTACCATCTGGCCAAGGCCGCCATCATGAAGCCGATTGACGAGTTTAATGTGCTGGTGGACGAGCGCACGATCGCTGCTGTCCAGGCCGCGGTACAGAAGTCCTTGATTTATCGCTACGTATTTGTTGCCTTTGGCCTTGTATTGATGTTCGTGCTCTGGCGTCTCTACGCCGCCTTAATCGACACCCTCGGCGGCTCCGTTGACGAGGTTCATGCGCGCATTGCCAAAATGGGCAGCGGGGATTTTTCTGCCACCATCCGGGTAAAAGACGGCCGGCAAAGCAGCGTGCTGGCTTGGTTGTCAGAAACGCAGGCCAAGCTCAACGACAGCGATCTAAAGCGAAAGCGGACAGAGGAAGCATTGCGCCGGACTGAAGAACTTTATCGCCGGGCCATCGCCGGGGCAGGGGCGGTCCCTTATTCCTCTGATTACAAATCGAATTCGTACCTTTTCATGGGTGAAGGAATTCAACAGTTGATTGGGTATTCAACGAGTGAAGTGTCCGCCCAGCTCTGGAAACGAATTGTTCAAGAGTCAATCATGATGGGGGACACGGCGGGGATGTCGAAAGAGGAAGCATCCCAACTAATGACGACTGGGAAAGTCGAGAGGTGGCGGTGCGACATGCGCGTTCTGACTCGCGATGGAAAATCGCGATGGCTATCCGATTCCTCTGTCCAAAGCCTGGATGAGAAGGGAACACCGACCGGCTCAGCCGGCATTCTCCAAGACATCACCGAGCGAAAGCTTGCGGAAATTGCGACACTGGCCTTCTCAAAGCTGGGTCGAGCTTTGAGTTCAGCCTCGTCAGCAAAAGAAGCGGCACAGCTCATTATTGATGTTTCCGATACCCTCCTCACCTGGGATGCTTGCTGGGTCTCACTTTACGATCCACATAAAGACGAAATGCGTCTGGTTTTGCAGATCGACACGTTCAACGGAAAACGTTGTGCCGACCATCCCATTGGTAGTGAACGCCCGTCTGCGTTACAACGGCAGGTTTTAGATTCCGGGGGGAAGCTGATTCTGCGGGAAAATACCGATACTTTTCAACCTGGCGCAATGTCAGTTGGTGACACCACTCGCCCGTCCGCTTCGCTGATGTTTGTTCCGATTCGATACCGGGATAAGAACGTTGGCGTTCTCTCAATTCAGAGCTACACACGTGGCGCTTATACGGAACAAAATTTAGCCACTTTACAAAGTCTGGCGGACCAATGCGGTGGCGCGCTCGCGCGAATTTCAGTGGATGAAGCTCTGCGTAACAGCGAGGAGAAATTTCGTCAGTTGGCCGATCATATTTCCGACACCTTTTGGATCGCTCCACCTGACTTCAAAGGCATGCAGTACGTCAGTATTGGCTATGAACAAATCTGGGGTCGCAAACGAGACGACCTCTATGCTCGTCCTCAGGATTGGGAAGACTCTCTATTTCCCGATGACCGTGAGCGTGTCTTATCCGTCTTCGCCACTTTGATGAAAGATGAGCCGCAGGTGAGCCTGGAATATCGGATACTGCGTCCTGATGGCACGGTTCGGTGGGTCCATGACCGTGGATTTCAAGTCCGGGATGCTGATGGCAAAGTGATTCGCCTCACTGGTATCGGCAGTGACATCACGCAGCGAAAAACAGCAGAGGCAGCATTGGAAGAAGCTAACCGCCAATTGCGCGAGGCGTCTCGCCAGGCCGGCATGTCAGAAGTCGCGACCAGCGTGCTCCATAACGTTGGAAACGTTTTGAACAGTGTAAATGTTTCCTGCTCGATCATTTCCGAAAAAGTCCGCAACACACGGATCAGCAGTGTGACCAAAACGGCAGAATTGTTGAGCGCACATGCCGGCGATCTTTCCGAATTTTTAACGACCGATCCTGCGGGAAAGAAATTGCCGGAGTTTCTGAGCAAACTTGCTGTCCGACTTTCTGAAGAGCAAAAGGCCGTGCTCGAAGAAGTCCAATCGCTTACCGCCAACATCGAGCACATCAAGAGCGTTATCACCATGCAGCAAAGTTACGCGCGCGACGTCGGAGGTAATCGAGAGACATTGCCGATTCAGCAACTGCTCGAAGATGCCCTGCGCCTGAATGAGGGCGCTTTGAGGCGGCACCGCGTCAAAGTCATTCGCCAAATTGTGGACGCGCCAACGATTACTGTCGATAAGCACAAAGTGCTGCAAATCCTTGTCAACCTCATCCGCAATGCAAAACATGCGCTCACAGACAGTGGCCGCGACGACAAGCAGTTGATCCTTCGGATCGCCAGCGGCCCTGACCATGTCGCGTTGAGCGTCATCGACAACGGCATTGGAATTCCGCCCGAGAATCTCACCCGCATCTTTGGCCATCGATTCACCACCAAAAAGGATGGCCATGGCTTCGGCTTGCACAGCGGCGCAATTGCCGCTCGGGAAATGGGTGGCTCGCTTGCTGTCAAAAGTGATGGCGTCGGAACGGGCGCTACTTTCACCCTGTCGCTCCCACTGGGTAGCGACCACAAATAAATTTCATGTCTATGCGAACAACACGAGCCGACAGCTCAGTGAAGGTTCACAGCCCGTTGGGGGTTGGAACAAAAATCGTCGCATTCTCATCGTTGATGACAATGAAGCAATTCATCAAGACTTTCGTAAAATCGTTAACGTCGATTCAAACGAAAACGACTTCGACGCTGCGGAAGCGGCAGTGCTGGCAGACCTGCGCGCAATCCGCAAACAACGCGCTCACTTTGAAAGGATTTTGCAGTTCATGGCGAGGAGGCTGGACGTCCATAGAAGCCTCGCGTAACCTTTATGGAACTTCAGCTCGCAGAAGTATTGAAAACACTTATCTGCACAAAATGAAGACAACCGGACAATATGACTTTACCTACTAATTCTGTTAAGACTGCGCGCCCAATTCTTATCGTCGATGATGATGTGGTTTTTGCTCAGACGCTGAGGGGAGTTATCGAAGCCTGGGGTGTTCAAAACCCGATTCACCATCTTTTGGACGGTGCGATGTTGATCGATTACTTGACCGTCTGTTTTACGTTAGGTTCGTGGGCTCAACCGTTACCTGAGCTCATCATTCTGGACCTGAACATGCCGAACGTTGAGGGGCCGGAAGTCGCTAAGTGGCTCACGAAAGCGCAAGTGGACCTCCACGTGATAGGCGCCAGTGGAGGAGAGCCGTCAAAGTCCGCTGCAAAATTCAAGAAGGTGGGCGTGCAGCACTTTATGTCGAAGCCTTTGAAACCGGAAGATTATAACACAATCAAGAAGGTATTGGGCATCGCCACCGAAACACCTCAGCCATCTCCTTAGTGGGCGCTTACGAGCGCTTACAAAAGGGAAAGCGATCACGGCCAGGGCCATTAAGCGACCGCGTTCACCCGCATCGAACAACGTTGCGAATAACCTTCGAATCCTGTGTGCTCGTACGGGTTTAGTAAGCGTGAAAGCGCGGACACGGCAGCACCACGTTCCGCGAACTGCCAGCAAAATCAACAGTCCTTTCTTTGTCCTTTCGCTTCTGACCTGCCGGAAATTCCTGAAATTGCGAACCCTGCCAACCCGACACACAGAAACGTTCGCTTAGCCTGAGCGTCGGTTGCTCGCACCCTGCCAAAATTCAGCTGATCTTCGCTGCTGTCCTACACCTTTAGGCTCTGAATGTCGGACTACGCCTACACGTGTAGGTATCATCGGAAGTGCAGTGGTTGTGGCGTTAGTGCTGCTATTTGCAACCGTGCGCGCCGCGCTTGCGGATGCGCAAAGAAAACAGAAATAAACGTAATAATAAATAATACATCCATAATAATGAAAACACTTAGCAGTCTAATCGCCCTCGGCTTAATCGGTTCAGGTCTCTGTGTCATGGCGGGCAACACAGCACAACAAACGGTCTCGTTCGAAGTGCAGGCAATCAACGAAATCTCGGTCAGCGGCAATCCAGGTGCATTGGTTATCAGCACCGCAACGGCCGGCAACGCTCCCGATGGCGTCCAGGACTCGAGCACCAGTTATGCGATCACTTCCAACGAATCAGATCGCAAGATCACGGCTCAGATCGACACGGCCATGGCCGCTGGCACCACACTGAAAGTGAACCTCGCCGCTCCAACCGGCGCCACCAGCGCGGGCGACGTGGTCCTCGGTACATCGGCTTCCGACGTGGTCTGCGGCATCTCCACGCTCAACGAAAGCGGCAAGAGCATCACCTACAAGTTCAATGCTACCTCTGCAGCGGGTGTAGTTTCGTCAGACAGCAAAACAGTGACCTTCACTGTTACTGCCGGATCGTAACCCTTACACATTGAAGAGGCGGGACTGTTCCCGCCTCTTCTCCGAATTTTGTTCATAGGAAATGAGACATCTTCCAACAGCCCTCCTAATGCTCGCGTCGTTGTTGAGCCGGGCGACTGCTGCAGACCTTGTTACCAGTGGTGACTGGACACGGCAAATCAACGCAGCGGATCTGTCCCGCGGCGCGGGCTCCCACCTCATTTCCCAGCATGAAAGTCCCGTCGGCGTGACGTTAGTCTCCGTTAGTAACACGTCCGGCGGGGCTTGGCGGCTAAAAGTCCGTCGGTCCGGAGGACTATGGCACAGCAATGTCGGCTTGCGCGTCAGACGGTGCGGCGACGGTTCGGGTACCGGCTACGTCACTGGTGGGGAGCCGTACGTGGATCTGTCAAACATCGACGCCCAAATTTGTTCCGGTGCCGGCGATCGTTCCTACGTCAGCCTGCAATTCGAAATCGTCGGCGTCTCAACAACTCTTTCACCGGCCAGCTATAACACCTCCGTAGTTTTTACTCTCGAATAGCTCATGAAACTTAAATTCTCCATCATTCAACTCACCTGCTGGCTGCTCCTCCAGCATTCACTTTTCGGTGGGATCTCCGTCGTCGGCAGTTTGGCGCGCACGCAGGATGTCGAGCCAGGAAAAACTTTTGAAGGCGATATCATGGTTCAGAACAACGGTGATACCGCCGCGGACGTCCGTATTCATCAACGTGATTATCTCTTCCTTGCCAATGGCCAGAACACTTATGGCGATCCCGGCAGTGCGCCGCGTTCCAACGCCGGTTGGTTTACCGTCAGTCCACCCCGGCTTACGGTTCGCCCGCACGAGTCGCTATCCGTCCACTATCGGGGAACTGCGCCTGCCAACCCTCTTTTGAACGGCACCTACTGGAGCATCATCGTGGTGGAACCCGCCACGCCACCCCCTTCGTCCATCGACCCGAAGGATCCCGATCACAAACTGGGCATTCATTCGGTAATCCGTTTCGCTGTCCAAATCGTCACTGAAGTGCCCGGCGGACGACCGAATCTCAAAGTTGCCGGTAGAAAGTTGCTCAAAGCTGAAGGCAGGCAAACGCTTCAGGTCGACTTGGAAAACACAGGTGAAAAACTGTTGATTCCGGCGGTCTGGGCGGAGCTTTTTGATGCCAAAGGAGCCTCCATCGGAAAGTTTCAATCGAACAAAGCACGCATCTATCCGGGCTGTTCGGTCCGCCATTTGCTCGACTTCTCGAAAGCTCCGAAAGGCGATTACACCGCGCTACTCGTCATGGACGGTGGCGGCGACCAGGTCATGGCCGCTCAATATCAACTGAATCTTGAATAGAACCGGAATATGCGTCGTGCTGTTGTTCCTGCTGTTGTCGTTGCCTTTGCTGGCGCAACAGCACGGCGTGATAGTTCGTTTGGCCACTGCGCGAGAGCCCGAACTCACGCCGGGCAAGATCGTGACGGCGAGCTTCGCCGTTTCGAGCCAACTTTCACGGGACGAACAGTTCGTCGAGGACATTACTCTCCCCGAAGGTTGGCAGAAGATCGCGCCAATTGACCAGCCGTTCCAACTCCACCCCAACGAACAGCAGGTCCGTGTCGTTGTCATTTCCGTGCCGTTGAATGCCGCATCAGGCGAGCACGAGATTCGCTACGGCATTAAAAGCCGCAAGGACTACGCTGTTACTGATAGTGCGCCCCTCACAGTCCATATTCTTCCAGTCACCAAAGTGGAAGTGCTCTTCGTTGACAAACCGTCGCTGGTTGTCGCCGGCGACACCTACGAGACTCACGTTAAAGTGATTAATCGCGGCAACAGCCGCGAATCGATAAAGTTGCACGTCCAAAGTGCGCCGACTTACCCGTTTCAGATCGAGCATCCAGCCATCGAACTCGGTGCCGGCGACTCTCAGACAGTTCGTGTGACGGTTGACACCGATGCCACGCTGAACAAACGGATCACGCAATCGCTTAAAGTCACTGCTGAAACGTCGTCGATGAAAGAACCAGTATCGCGCACTTTGTTGGTTGAGATAGTTCCTAAAATCACGGGGGACAGTGATCCGTGGTTTCGATTGCCCGCCCAAATGCGCTTCACCGGCGTGGGTCAAAGTGGGCGTGGCGCAGGTTTTCAAATGGAATTTTCTGGAGCCGGAAACTTGAACGAGCAGGGCACACAGAAGATTGATTTCCTTCTGCGCGGTCCAGACACCCTGAGCAAGAGCGACGCGTTCGGGTTGCGCGATGAATACCGGGTCAGCTACTTCGACCAATTGATGGATGTCCACGTCGGCGACCGCAATTACACGCTGTCACCGCTGACCGAACGTTACGGCTACGGTCGCGGCGCAGAAGTGGACCTTCACCGCACCAATACAGCCGCGGGCGCGTTCTATTTCGAGAGCCGCTGGCGCAAAGAAACCTTCAACGAGATCGGCAGCTTTGTTCAACAGGACTTCACACATCTATTCACGATGCGCGCGAACTTTCTGGCGAAGGAGGGGCACTCAGGCTTTCTGACGAACGCATTGCCGGCGAACATTTATAGCTTTCAGCCGCAGTTGCATCTTGGCAAAGCGCTCGACATCGACTTTGAATACGGTTTTTCGGACAGTGATCAACCGGGCCATGACCAGAATCGCGCGTATCGCGCACAATTCAAAGGACAGCTGTCCGGAGTCGACTACTCACTGGAACGCATCTACGCGCAACCGCGCTACTTTGGTTATTACAACAACTCCGCATCGACCTATGGCACCGTTGCCTTTCCCATTTACAAACGGCTGCGCGGGAATTTTTCCTACAACGATTACGAGAGCAATCTCGCCCATGATCCATCTCGCAGTCCGGTCGCAAACCATGAGACGCTGATCCAGCCCGGATTACTCTATAACCTCTCTTCGCGCACGGACCTGACGCTGCAATATAGACATATCCTCCGCCAGGACATGCTCAAGCCAACCGAATTCAATCTCGAAGAAAACTCCGCTCGTCTCGGTATCGGGCACAGCTTCGGAAGATTGAGTGTGCAAGGCTTTCTTGAAGGCGGAGTGGCAGAGGACAAACTCACAGGCAAGGACCATAACGTAGAACGTACGGGACTTTACCTCACCTACTCTCCGTCGGCGTCTCAAAGTTATTCGGCCTTTGGCACGTTCGGTTCGTCATACTTTATCTCTGGCGCCCAACGCTCTACCACACTTGGGGTGTCTGCGAAGTGGTTGCTCTTTCATCGACTCACCGTGGATGCGAGCTTCGCGAAAAATCGTTACGACTCTACCGTCGCTCACGAACAAAACACAGCTTACGTGACTGCCAGTTACACGTTCAGGAATGGGCACTCAGTCGCTCTCGGCGGGCGTTGGATCGGCGACGATGTCACGCACAGAAATGAGACATCTGCGTTCATCAGCTACACGATCCCGCTAAGTTTGCCGATTCGTAAGAAACAAAACGTCGGCTCTATTCGTGGAAAAATCTTCGAATCAGATGACTCGCTGCTGCAACCTGTGCCGCGCGCCGTCCTCAGATGGGATGGCGCCGCCGCGGTTTCAGGCGCAAACGGCGAGTTCGAGCTGCCTGGTCTCAAGCCCGGGAGCTACAAGCTTCGTCTGGACCAAAAGAGCATCGGCATGAACCGCGTTGCGACTGAACCGATGCCGCTCCAGGTGGAAGTAACCAATGGACGGCCTACGCAAATAAAACTGAAACTTGTGGCCGCGTGTACCCTGAACGTCTCCGTTGAACTATTCAAAGCAGGTCTGACCGCTTCCGGTGCAAATACACAACAACAAGCCGGCGGCATCGAGGCGGCAGTCGTCGAAATCACCAACGGTCCTGAAACGA
>JAQGOW010000052.1 GCA_028293405.1 Verrucomicrobiales bacterium | reverse complement strand
TGGCAAACGACAGCGATGTTGATGGTGACACATTGACCGCAGTGATCGTTGGTAACCCAAGTCACGGAACAGTGACACTGAACGCCAACGGCAGCTTCAGCTACACACCGACAGCCAACTACAACGGCCCGGACAGCTTTACATACCAGGCCAAAGACAGCGCGCTTAACAGTGCAACCGCGACAGTGAACATTACCGTCACGCCGGTGAACGACGCTCCCGTTGCGGCCAACGACTCGTATTCGACTGCCGAAGACACAACATTGAACATCGCGGCGGTGACCGGTGTGCTGGCAAACGACAGCGACGTCGACGGTGACACATTGACCGCAGTGATCGTCGGTAACCCAAGTCACGGAACCGTGACACTCAATGCCGATGGAAGCTTCAGCTACACACCGGCAGCAAACTACAACGGTTCTGACAGCTTCACTTACCAGGCCAAAGACAGCGCGCTCAACAGCGCAACCGCGACAGTGAACATCACGATCACGGCAGTGAACGACGCACCCGTCGCAGCCAACGATTCCTATTCGACGGCCGAAGACACCACGTTGAACGTTCCTGCGGTGACCGGTGTGCTGGCAAACGACAGCGACGTTGATGGCAATACTTTGACAGCCACAGTCGTCGCCAATCCGACCCACGGCACAGTAACGTTGAACAGCGACGGCAGTTTCACTTACGCGCCAACTGCAAATTACAACGGCTCCGACAGCTTCACCTACAAAGCCAGCGACGGTTCGTTGAACAGTTCGACTGCTACAGTCACGATCACCGTCAATGCGATCAACGATCCTCCTGTTGCCGTGAATGACACTTACACAATAGTGGAAGACAGCACGCTCAACGGCAATGTGCTGACCAACGATACTGATGTTGACGGCGATTCGCTCACCGCCACACTCGTCGCCGCACCGACACACGGCAGCCTGACTTTCACCGCCGCCACCGGCGCGTTCACCTACACACCGTTTGCGAACTACAACGGCACGGATTCATTCACCTACACCGCGAACGACGGACAGGCCTCGAGCTCAAGCGCGACCGTCACGATCACTGTCACGCCAGCCAACGATGCCCCGGTCGCGAATAACGACAGCTACAGCGTCATGTCCGGCGCCGTGTTGACGGTATCAGCTCCTGGCCTACTCGCTAACGACACCGATGTCGACGGCAACGCTCTCCAAGTCACGAGCATTGTTGTCGGACCGACGCACGGCACACTGTCGCCACTCTCCGACGGCAGCTTCACCTATACGCCGACCGGAAATTATGTTGGACCTGACAGCTTCACTTACACCGCAAACGACGGGACCGTCGACAGCGCTCCCGCTACGGTAAGCATCACCATCAACGCCAACCCGGTGCCGACCTTCGGCATCCTCGCTGGACCGATTACGTTGAACGGCCAAACCGGTCTCTTTGAACAACGTGTCACAGTGACCAACACCGGCTCAGTAACCGCACCGGCCTTCCGCGTGACCGTTTCAGGATTGTCGACGAACGTCACCGTCTACAACGCCACGGCCAAGAGCAACGGCATTCCTTACGTTCACTACAACGCGCCGCTCGACCCGAATAAAACGGTCACGCTCATCCTGGAATTCTTCAATCCGAAGCGCACTGCGTTCACTGACACGCTCGCCGCGTTGAACGATACAATCACGACCACCGGCACGAACGCAGCGACCGGAATCCACATCAACAAGATTTACCCCGACACCACCGGCCGCATCTTTATTGAATTCCCGTCCATCGTGGGCCGCACCTACATGGTCACTTACAGCGACGATTTGAATACATGGAAGATCGCAACCCCTTCCATTACTGCCGGCTCGACCCTCACTCAATGGTACGATGATGGTCTGCCAAAAACCGACACCATGCCCGCGAACCGTAGTTATCGGGCACTACTCGTACCGTCCACACCGTGAACACGCTAAAAAACCATAAAATCGGCAAAGGGCGTCGCACTGCGCGCGCCTTGTTCAAACTGAGCAAACCTGTGCTAACCAGCGCCGCGATTCTCGCTGCGCTCCCGTTGGCCATGCGCGCTGACGACGATTGTTGCGCCAAGCCGCACGACGTCGATTCGTTCAGCTTTTCGGCGCGAATGGGTTTCAACATTTCGACGCGCTTCAAAAACCCTGGCGCGATTGTGTTTGGCGGCAGCACGCGCAAAACGCCCGACGGGGCGACTTACAATTACGAAGACGGCTACGTCCTGACTGATTTCAGCGACAACGCCGGCGGCTACACCTACAACTGGGGATTCGATAACGCCAGCCAGGTCAGCCCGGCTGCGACGCCGAACAACCACCTCGCGCTGAGCCGCACCACCTCTGCCAGTGGCATTTCATCCCCATGGGAAAGTGCCGATCCAGCCGTTGGTGGGGAATTAGTTTATCGTCACGAAATCGGCACCGTCGCGAAACTGCACAACATGCGCTGGGGCTTCGAACTAGCGGGCAGTCTCGTCAATTTTTCGGTGAACGATCACAAGCCCTACGGCGGCAACGTGACACGTCAGACCGATGTTTACGCACCATTTCCCGACGCAACAATCACCGACCCGCGTCAGGGCACGTTCAACGGCCCAGGCACATTGTTGAACGCGACTTCAATCTCGACGTCTTTCACCAGCGCTGCGGCCAGCATTTCAGGCACTCGTAAAATCGATACCGACATGTATGGCTGGCGTCTCGGACCCTACGCTGAAATCCCTGTGGCAAAGCGCCTCAACCTGTCGCTCTCCGGCGGTTTTGCAGGAGCGCTACTGGACGTTGGCACTTCCTGGAACGAAACGCTCTCGGTGGGCAGTGCCCAATATCGTTTTGCCGGCGGCGGTCGCGATCACGACTGGCGCATGGGCTACTACCTGGCAGGCGGAGCCGACTACCAATTTGCCGACGATTGGAGTCTCGTCGGCAGTGTTCAGTATCAAAGCTTGGCCAATTACGAACACCAGATTTCCGGTCGCACGATCGATATCGACCTGAGCAGCACGATCTTCGTCACGCTCGGTCTAAGCTATCGTTTCTAGTCGGTCTTGTTGCCGAACAGTCGGTGCTCGAACGAAAAGTATAGAAACGCACCAATATCAGGTGCCGACCTCGTGATGCCGAAAGGCGTTGCGAGACCGAGCACGATTTGCGTTTCGTCTTTCGGGTTGATTGCGTAACGCACTCCCGGCGAGATTACCGATGAAAACTGCCGTTCCAGACGCCCATTGTTCGCGACATCTTGGTTCCAATTGCCGACCCATTCGCACATCAAGTTGAATCGATCATTCACGCAATAAATCACGCTGCCGCCAAGATTATACGAGAGCAGGTCGCGTGTCGGCTGCGCACCAGCCCCGGGAAGGTAGGTGAGTCCGGCGTTTAGGTGTAAAAACCAGCGGTCACGGAACGTCGTGCTGAACGGAAGGTTCCACTGGTAGCCAAGAGTGTGATTTCCAAACCCTTTGTCGAACGCGCCCGTTGGCAAAACCAGACTCATCCGAGGCGAAAACGCCGTCAGGCTATTCGTGTCGAGATAAGCCTGGTAGCGGTAATGCAACAGCACGTCTCCGACGCCGTTGGCCGATTGTCCTTCACCCCACACAAAACCATAAGGCACCGTGTAACTGAACTGATGCGTCTGGCTCATCACCGGCCATTCCTGCGTAAACGAAGCATCAAACGTGCGCGTTCCGCCGTGCACGAACTTTTCGCGCCCGTAAACGCCGTTGAAAATGTGCTGCACGATTCCTTCCTCTTGATTGTAGGCCTCCTCAATGAAGAAAGAATTATCCATGATCCCGTCGATCGGCCTCTTCTCTTCGGCATCAACTGACATCGCAATTGCCATCATCGTGTAAAAACAGACAAGGCTCGGCACCGCACGAACAGTTGGGATTTTGTGCATCCGCAGCACTACACCGAATTTATTGTAATTGGTAAACTCCAAACCATCCGCGTTCCTACCTTGGTAGGTCGAGGCTCCCTCCGGGCCTTTCCCGCGTTTGGCATAAAAATGCGAGAGCAGGGGAACTCAACTCAATTCGCCGACTTCAAGTAAGCAATCAAGTCCGCAAGGTCCTGCGGCGTCATGCTTTGTTCCAAACCTTCCGGCATCAACGACCGACCTGACGCACGAATTTCTTGGACGTCACTCCGTAAAATCGTTTCCGTATTCCCACCAGCCAACGCGACCGTCATGGTCGTTCCCGTTTCAGTTTTCATGATGCCGGTAATCGAACGACCATCCTTCGTTTCGATATTATACGCAGTGAACCGTGGTTCCACCGCATCGTTCGGATCCAGAATCGCCACCAGAAAATCCTCCGGCGTCTTGTCGGTGAGCGGCGTAAGGCTCGGCCCAACCGTCGCGCCTTCGCCGTGGAAGTTATGACAAACAACGCAATTCTTCGACCAAATCGCGCGCCCCTTCAGCCGATCACCGGTCAACGCTAAAGCAGCGCGATACTTTTTGATCACGCCAGCGCGATCCGACGAATCAGATTTCCAAATCGCTTGCGCCAACTCTTGTATCTCCTTGTTCCCGCTCTTCAACAGCAACTGCCGATTCGCCAGCGGTAACTGATTCTTATTCAAGGAACCCTTCTGCATCTCCGCCAACAATTGCTTCGTCCACTCCTCGCGACTGAGCAGCAGTTCCATGCTCGCTTGGCGTAGACTTGGGCTCATCGTCGGCCAGTGCGAAATCACCAGTTCCGGCACCTTCGCAGTGCGATTACGCCGCAGCCCGGCGAGCGCCGCCTTCTGCAAACGCAACGACACCGCCGGATCGAGCAAGCCACCAAGCGTCTTCAAATCCTCATCTTGTTTAGTGTCGCGTCGACCTAACAAACGAATCGCCGATTCCCTCGACGCCTCCTTCGCCTTTGCATCAGTCGACAAACTTTCGGCCCAATCGAAAACAAGATTCAACCGTGCCAGCACTGGCGCATTATCATGTGCC
>JAQGOW010000009.1 GCA_028293405.1 Verrucomicrobiales bacterium | reverse complement strand
TAAGCCCCTACTAGCAACTATAGTCGGTTTGGCGTTGTCTGTTTCGACAATGTTCGGCGCCGCGCCAAAAATCCTGTCATCCAGCCCCGGCGTTGGTTTCGTCTGGACAAACCCGGTTTCGGGTAATCTGTCCATTATTGAACAGCGGACCAATCTCTCCGTTGGAGCTTGGACGCCCCTTTTCTACGACGTCGGGAGCAACGGCCTCCGCAGCACTGCTGCTCCGATTTCATCGTCGAACATAGTGTTCTATCGGATTGGCGTTCAGACGAACATCCCCGACCCTTCGCTGATCATGAACCTGTCATTTGACAACGCGTTTTCCAATGGTGTCGTGCTCGACATTTCCGGGCATGGCAACAATGGATTACGCTACGGCAAACCCTGCTGCCCCACTAACTGGCCGACGTTGACTGTGGGCCCGGACGGAAGTCAAGCGGCAGAGTTTCATCAATATTTTGATGGGTGGGGTCTATACGGCAAATCGGGAGACTATGTCGCCATTCCATACTCGCCCCTTTTTATCAACTTAAGTCAGGTGACGGTTTGTGCGTGGGTTTGGTTGTATAGGGCATATAACGGCGACATCAACAACGATCATAATACTTCCATTCTCGATACCGGCATGGATGTGCCGGGCACGTTTAACCTCGGACGTAACTACTCGGATCACATGATCTTCAGCGTCTGGAAGGGATCGGGTAACGAGGTTGAGCTTCTAAACTTTCCAGATGTCGCTCCCGACGGGAACACCGGTGGTTGGCATTATTACTCGGTAACGTTTAGCAACGGCGTGGTCAATGGATATTTTGACGGCAATCTTTTCCAGACGGCTAATGCCGGCGTTCCTGCACTCACCATGGCCGGGTACTATATGGGAATCGCCGGTTGGACGTTTAACGGGACCCCGGAAATGGATTTGAGCGTCGATGGCTATCCGAACAACGCATGGATTAACGGTAGAGTTGATGACTTTCGATTTTATAACCGAGCGTTAACTTCGAGCGAAATCACATCGCTATATACGAGCTTTGACAAAGCACCCCCAAAATCTCCCTCGACCCTCACAGCAACTCCGGTCTCCAGTAGCCAGGTCTCGCTCCACTGGGGCCCCGGTAGTGGTACTTTTCGGATTGCAGGATACGTGTTGCGCCGAAACGGAGCAGTGATCGCAACCACGACCAACCGTGTCTTCTTCGACAGCAATCTTACTCCTCAATCAACGAATTCTTATACCGTCCAATGTTTCGACGTAGGGAATCAGTATTCTACGGAATCCGCGATTGCAACGTGTACGACGTTTTCAAGTGGCGTCAATCTCATCATAGACGATGCTGACGGCGCTCCTTGGATGACACAAATCGGCACTTGGCCTACCTATGCGACGCTGCCGGGTTACTACGGCACTGGCTTTCTCAGCAGTGATGAAGTTGCCGGTAAATCTCTCGTGATTCGCCCTCCATTGCCCGAGAGCGGCACCTACACCGTTTTCATGCGGTATCCAGGCACCTCCAGCATCAATTATCTCCTCGCAAGCTCCGTCCCCGTAGACATCGTTCACGGCGGAATCACCAACACGGTCACCGTCAATGAACAGAGCGGATACGGTCTCTGGAACTCACTCGGACAATACAACTTCTCGGCAGGCACTAACGATTTTGTGCAGATCCGAACCGACGGAACTGACGGTTACTACGTGTTCGCCGACGCTTTCCTCTTTATAAAATGAGCAGCGTCGGCCGATTCGACCGCTATAGGAAAAACGGTGTTCGTTAACGTCATCATCATCTGCATCGTCGCACTGACGGTAAATATCCTTCTGCGCCGCGATTTCGACAAAGGCGTCGCCGCGGCGGTGTTTTTCCTCATTTTGCTGCCGCGCGAAGTGTTGATCCCAATGCCGGGCGCTTTGCCGGAGTTAACAGGCCATCGTGTCGTTCTGCTGATTCTCCTTGTTCGTTTGTTGCCCCGCCTGCGTTGGGCCAATTTTGGACCGGTTTCACCCTTGGTCGCACTGCTCTGCATTGAAGGAATATGTCGCCTTATTTCCACCTTCACGGCTGTCGATGCTATGGAAAGCATCAAAGCGGCCCTCGATTATTGGATTGAGACCGTTCTTTTCTTTGCGCTGGTTGCGTGTGCCCTCAGAGAGCGCCGGACCATAAACTTGGTGGCATGGAGCAGCCTCGTCGCTTTAGTCATCGTGGCGCTCATTGGTGCGGTAGAAAAATATCGGGATATCAATCTGGTTGCTGAGGTGATCCCGGATTTCACTAAATATCCGAACGAAGTGACCTCAACATTTAGGCACCGTATTCTCTTCGGCTACGCCATGGCGATGGGGTTCCCATTAGCGTTGATTCTCGTGGGGCCTGCACAGGGTCGCTGGAAGCGCTGGTTGCCTAAAGTCGGAGTTCTTCTATTGCTTGCTGCCTCATATTTTAGCGGAAGTCGCGGCCCGTGGGTGGGATGCGCGATGGCCGCAGTGGTGCTCGCCATAACGGGCGGACGGCTGGTACGACGTCAACTGGTGTTTGTCGGTGTGATTGGCGTTCTGTTGCTTGCCACTCGACCCGGAGTTTACGACACCATCGAAAGTTTGTGGGGCCAGAGTTTTGACCAGAGCACCGTCAAAGGAAGGTCAACCGATTACCGCCGCATCCTCTGGACCATCGCATACGAGGAACTGACGAAATCGCCGGAAACCGCAGCTTTCGGCTACGGGGGCCACAGCACCGAATTGCTGGATATGAGTGAATATTTCGAAACCGGAGCGGGGGGCACCACGGCAGGTTTGGGCCATACTAGCTGGGACAGCCAGTTAGCTTCAGACCTTATGCAGTTTGGTTTTGTTGGCTTCGGTGTCGAATTGCTGATTTATTTTACGCTTTTCAAGCTGTTGCTAAGATCTTACCGGTTCAGCGATGCAACGGATCAACAATTCATGGCTGGCTGTCTTGCGATGATAGCGATCTTCTTTTGGGCTTTGGCTACTGTCGCCATTTTCAATCCGCAGTTGTACTTCCTGTTTTGGGTGTTCGTTGCTATCGCTGCAAAATTGTATTCGGTTCCAAGTGACGAGGCCGCCGACGAACGAACCACCGGCTCGGACGTGCGTATCGACGACACGAACTTAGAACCGACTCTAACTCATTCGTAACAAATCACTGGACCTAACGAAACTTATGCAAATGAACTCCGATATTTTCAATCAAATCGAATCCGAGGTGCGTTCGTATTGCCGGGCTTTTCCGGCCGTCTTCCAAAAAGCCAGGGGCGCTTTCCTCTACGACGAACTGGGACAGCAATACCTCGACTTTTTCTCTGGAGCCGGGACGCTCAATTACGGCCATAACAATCCCGCCGTAAAACAGGCCGTCATTCGTTATCTCGAGCAGGACGGCGTCGTCCACTCCCTCGACATGTGGACCACCGCCAAACGCGAGTTCTTGCAAGCTTTCGAAGACATCATCCTCAAGCCACGCGGCCTCGATTACAAAGTGCAGTTCACCGGTCCCACCGGCACCAACGCCGTCGAAGCCGCTCTCAAGCTCGCTCGCAAAGCGAAAAATCGCTCCAATGTCGTCGCCTTCACCAACGGCTACCACGGCCTTTCCGGCAACGCCCTCGCCACTACCGGCAACCGCCACTTCCGCACCGAGGCTTTCATTAACCGTCTCAATGTCTCGTTCCTGCCGTTCGACGACTATGTGGATGGTTTGGATTCGTTGAATTATTTCCAACGGTTGATCGAGGACAGCAGCAGCGGCCTCGATCTTCCTGCGGCTGTCATCCTCGAAACTATCCAGGCTGAAGGCGGCATCAACGTCGCACGCAAAGAATTTCTTCAGGGCCTCGAAGCGCTCTGCCGCAAACACGACATCCTGATAATCGTCGACGACATCCAGGTCGGCAACGGTCGCACCGGCGACTTCTTTAGTTTCGAATTTGCCGGCATCCGTCCGGACTTGGTCACGGTTTCAAAAGCCATCGGCGGCCTCGGCCTTCCCATGGCGATCGTGCTCATCAATCCGAAGATCGACGTCTGGAAACCAGCCGAACACACCGGCACATTCCGCGGTAACAACCTCGCGTTCGTCGCTGCCACGGCTGCGTTGCAATTCTGGGCTAAACCTGAATTCTCCGCCGAAATCAAACGCAAGGGTGAACTTCTGCATTCGTTGCTCGAAGGCATCAAAGCCAAGTATCCCTCGCTCAACTGCAAAGTGCGCGGACGCGGCCTCATCTATGGCCTCGAAATCCCACAGCCTGGTTTCGCTAAATTGGTTTCGCGCGAAGCGTTCAAACAGAAGCTCATTATCGAACTGGCCGGCGCTGACGATCAGGTCATAAAGTTCCTTCCACCTCTTGTCATCGAAGAGCAGGCCTTGCGCGACGGCGTAAACATTGTCGATCAATGTATCGCTGCCATCCTCAGCCGTTAAACTTTCATCAATGGCCACAATCGTTATTGCTGCCGACCTTTGCCCCATCGGCAACAATCGTCGTCTTTTCGAGAAGGGCGATGCTCGTGGCCTTTTCAACGACCTATTACCAGAGTTCGAG
>JAQGOW010000671.1 GCA_028293405.1 Verrucomicrobiales bacterium | reverse complement strand
GACCTCATGCGTGTTCGGTGTTCAACGTTTTTTGCTTCTTAATTGTTAAATCGTAATTCTTAATGGGCGTTCAAATGCCAAATTCCATTCTGACCTTCGTCGATGACATCTACGAAGACCTCGAACTCTGGTATCCACTCCTGCGCCTTCAGGAAGCCGGCTACGCCACGCGCATGGCCGCTCACGAAATCAAAACCTACACCGGCAAACACGGCTACCCGGCCACGAGCGATCTTCTGTTGAAAGACGCGAACAGTCAGGACTTCGCCGGATTGCTCATCCCCGGCGGGTTCATGCCGGACAAACTGCGTCGCGATCCAAAAATCCTTTCGTTGACGCACGAATTTTTTGAACAAGGCAAACTCGTCGCGTTCATTTGTCACGGCGGCTGGATTGCAATCTCGGCAAAAATCCTGAACGGCAAACGCGTGACCGGCTCGCTCGGCATCAAGGACGACCTCGAAAACGCCGGGGCGATTTGGGTCAACGAACCGGTTGTCATCAACGGCAATCTCATCAGCAGCCGCACTCCGCGCGACCTCGCGCCGTTTGCCAAAGCGATGGTGGATTTTCTGGCGACGGCTTGAACGATGTCGTTTGAAGTTTGAATTATTGGCTGGGGCTTGTTCTATTGGCGCTATGTCTGCTGAAGTGAAGCCTGAGATTGCAATTGAAGCGTTTGAAGTTTACGCCACTGGCCTCGACCATCCGGAGTGCCTGGCGTTTGATCAACAGGGCGATCTTTGGACCGGTAGCGAAGCGGGCACGATTTGGCGGATTGGGACGGATCGGAAACCGCACGCCATAGCAAATCTGGGGAGTTATTGCGCGGGAGTCGCGTTTTCGCCGAGTGATGTGTTGCATGTCTGTCATCCAGCGACGGGCATCGTGCGCGTTTATGCAAATGGTGAGACGGCGGTGTTTGCGTCGCATGTGGGCGAGCAGAAAATTGTTTGCGCCAATTACGGGTTGTTCGATTCGAAGGGGAATTATTACGTGACCGATTCCGGGCTTTGGAAAAAGAACACCGGTTATCTGCTCCGTTTCACGCCGGATGGTAAAGGCGAGATTCTCGCGGGACCGATGGGTTACACGAACGGGCTCGCGCTCAGCGCGGATGAGAAGACGTTGTTCATGATCGAGAGCAATTCGAATCGCGTGTTCAGCTACGAGATCGCCGATGATGGCAAATTGTCGGAAGGCAAAGTTTACGCGGAGAATGTTGGACGGTTTCCGGATGGATTGACGCTCGACGCGGAGGGAAATCTTTACGCGAGCACTTATGCGTCGGATGAGATTTGGAAGATTACGCCGAGCGGCGTGAAGACTTTGTTCGCGTGGGACCCGTGGGCGATTCATTTGGGCAGTCCCACCAACATGGCGTTTGGTGGCGAAAACTTTGATGAGCTTTATGTGTCAAATTTGGCGCGCTGGCATGTGACGCGAGCGAAGGTCGGTGTGAAGGGGCAGCCGTTGGCCAATCAAAAAGTCTCAGCAAAAAATGTAAAGCGCAGGCCGAAACCGTTGTGAAATGACGAAGGAACCAATGACGAATGTCAAAAGAATGATCAAACGACCAATGACGAATCTCGTGCTTAAGGCTTCGACATTTTTTCGTCATTGGTGCTTCGTCATTCGACATTCGGCGTTGGCTCAATAGATTGATAACGTGAAATCAAAAGGCATCGTATATCTCGTTGGCGCCGGTCCCGGCGACGCTGGTCTCTTGACTGTCCGCGGGGCTGAGTTGCTCGCGCGCGCTGACGTCGTGGTTTACGACGCGCTGGTCAACAAAGAGTTGCTGAGGCGAACCAATCCGGGCACGGAATTGATCTACGCGGGCAAACGCTCCAGCGATCATGTCATTCCGCAGGACAAGCTGAACGAGCTTTTAGTCGCCAAAGCTAAGGAAGGCAAAGTTGTCGTGCGCCTCAAGGGCGGTGACCCGTATGTGTTCGGGCGCGGCGGTGAAGAGGCGGAGCAGTTGTTTGCGGCGAAGGTGGCGTTTGAAGTGGTGCCGGGAATTTCTTCGAGCATCGCGGCTTTAACTTACGCCGGCATACCGATCACCCATCGCGATCACGGGTCGAGCTTTACGGTCATTACCGGGCATGAAGACCCGGACAAGGACGAGCCGAATATCGATTGGGCCGAGGTTGCGAAAGCGCCCGGAACGAAAGTCGTTTTGATGGGCGTGACGCGCACGAAGGAAATTGCCGATACGTTGATGAAGCATGGGATGGCACCAAAAACGCCTGTGGCGATGGTGCGCTGGGGCACGACCGGTCGGCAGGAATCGATCGAAGGAACGCTCGATACCATTGCGGCGGTGGTCGAGAAGACCGGGTTTAAACCGCCGGCGTTGACGGTGATCGGCGATGTCGTGAAGCTGCGCGGCAAACTGAATTGGTTCGAAAAGCGACCGCTCTTTGGTCAGCGCATTGTCGTGACGCGCACGCGCGACCAGGCGAGCAAGCTGTCGCAGGAATTGCTCGAACGCGGCGCGGAAGTTTTGGAAATTCCTACGATCAAGCTTGTCCCTCCGACGGACGCGCAGGATTTAGCGGATGCAATGCTGGAACTAAACTCTTACGACTGGATTATTTTCACGAGCCCGAACGGGGTGAAAACGTTCTTCCAATACTTTTTCAAAGCGTTCGATGACCTGCGCGATATCGGCGGCGTTCGTATCGCGGCGGTTGGTCCGGCGACGGCGCTGAAGTTGAAGGAACTGCATTTGAGAGTGGATCTAATGCCGGACGAATACGTCGCGGCGCAGATCGTAAAGGCATTTGAGAAGTTCGAGAGCCTCGATAATCTGCGCATTTTAATCCTGCGCGCCGAGGTCGCGAATGAGGAATTACCGAAGGAGTTGGAAGCGTTAGGCGCGATTGTTGATGACATCGCCTGTTACAAGACCGTGCCGGAAACTGATGATATCACCGGCGCTGTCGAACGGTTCAACGAAGCAGGCGCGGACTGGATTACGTTCACGAGCGCGTCAACGGTCGACAATTTTCATGCGCGGTTTGACTTACCGCAACTGCTGAAGAAGTATCCGGATCTGAAACTCGCCTCAATTGGTCCGGAGACGAGCAAGGCGCTCGTGTGGCTTGGTTTGAAGCCGTCAGTCGAAGCGAAGGAACACACGATTGACGGGTTGGTCAGGGCTGTTGAAAACGCGGTTAAGTAACGACGTTTCTCCCCTCGTTCCCTCCACCTCCTTTAGGTCGGCGGCTACGTCAGGCTGGTTTGGCGTAGTGTTCGGCGCCGGCGATGTCGAATCCGACAACGGGTTCGCTGCCGATTACCCATGCATCGTGACCGGGCGGAATTGTCGCGACTTCACCAGCGGCAATGTCGAATTCTTTGCCGTCTTCCATCTTCACGTGCATGCGGCCCGAAGTGAGGAGCATGAGATGCGAGACTTCGCAAAAGTCGGTGTGCACAAGTGGTTTCACGCAAGCCGACCAGCGCCAGCCAGGTTGTAGAATCGTGCGGCCAATAATCGTGTCGCCGATGTTGACGACTTCAATGCGGCCTTTGTCGAAGGTGCGGATGTCGTCGGGTTTTGAAAATGACTTTTTCTCTTGTTCTAGGGTTGTAATCTTAACTGCCTCCTACTATTTCGCTCGACCTGCGCACTGCGATTGCAAGCGGCTTATACGCC
>JAQGOW010000643.1 GCA_028293405.1 Verrucomicrobiales bacterium | reverse complement strand
AACGCGTGCAATCTGCAGCCGAACACTCCATGCGAGCTCATTAAGTAATTTAACAATCAATCAACCCCTAAAACAGGAGATACAAATGCAAGAAGCACTAGGCATGATCGAAACAAAGGGTTACGTCGGCAGCATCGAAGCAAGCGATGCCATGGTTAAAGCCGCGAACGTAAGCCTTCTCAAAACTATTCCCATTGGCGGCGGTCTCATCACCGTTCTTTGCAGCGGCGATGTCGGCAGCGTCAAAGCAGCCGTCGACGCTGGTTCCAAAGCAGCCGCCAAAATCGGCGAACTGATCAGCTCACACATTATCGCGCGTCCGCACGATGACCTGGTCAAAGGCTTTCTCGATAACGGCTCCGCCAAGAAATAACTGAACTTAACGAAATAAATTTATGGCCTTACAAGCACTTGGAATGATTGAAACAAAAGGTCTGTGCGCGTTGCTCGAAGCAACCGACAGCGCCCTGAAGTCCGCGAACGTCCAGTTCATGGGCTGGGAAAAAATCGGCAGCGGCTATTGCACTGCATTTTTCCGCGGCGACGTCGCAGCGGTCAAAGCAGCGACTGATGCCGGCACTGCAGCAGCTGCACAAGTCGGCAGCGTAGTGAGCGTGCAAGTGATTCCGCGTCCGCACGAAGGATTGGTTGGGCTCGGTAAGTGGTTGCAGCAATAAACTGCGGCTTTAGCGCCAATCGTGAAGATACTCGTCGCCAATCTTGGTTCGACCTCGCTGAAATATCGGCTCTTCGATTTTTCTGACGGTAAGGAAGAACTGTTGACGCGCGGCGGCTATGAGCGCGTGAGCGATTACGCGCAAACGATTGACGGTTGTCTCGCTGATCTGAAAAAGGGCGGATTCATCAAGGACGACAGCGACCTCGCTGCGGTTGGTTTCAAAACGATCATGGCGCGCGACATCAATGGTTGCGTGCGGCTCGATGAAAAAGCCGTCGAGGCGATGGAGTTTTATAACAACGTCGCTCCTGCGCACAATCCGCCTTACATCACTGGCATTCGTCTGTTTGCCAAACGCATGCCGAACACGCCGCTCGTCGGTTTATTTGAAACGGCGTTTTATCAATGGGCGCCAGAAGCTGCGATGCGCTACGCCGTGCCCGATTCCTGGTACAAGGCGGGCGTTCGGCGCTGGGGGTTTCATGGCGCGAGCCACAAATTCATTGCGGAACGCAGTGCCGAATTGTTGTGCCGTGAGGACGTCGCGCAACGTGCGCGTCAACTCTATGTGGACGGCGGAGCCAGCCCGGTGCGCAAACCAAATTTGCGCGTCATCTCCTGTCACCTGGGCGGCAGTTCGTCCATCACTGGAATTCTCAATGGCGTCGCCATCGGCAACAGCATGGGGTTGAGCCCGCAATCAGGTTTGCCACACAACAATCGCGTCGGCGACCTCGATGCATTCGCGCTTCCATTTGTGATGCGCTCGTTGGGTTTGACTCTCGACGAAGTTGAAAAGCTCATGTGCAAGGAGTCCGGCTTGAAAGGATTGTCCGGCGGCGTGTCGAACGACCTCCGCGACATTCAGGCACACGCAGATCAGGGCGATGCGCGCGCGCAACTGGCGCTCGATGTGTTGATGCATCAAACGCGGCATTGGATCGGCGCGTATCATCTGCAACTTAACGGCCTCGACGCATTGGTTTTTACCGCCGGTATTGGCGAAAATCGCCCGTCCTGTCGTGCAGCCATCTGCAAAGACCTTGATCAGCTCGGCATTGTTCTCGATCCGAGCCTCAACGCGCAAGCTGGCGCACAAGAAGGCGTCATCAGCGCACCTGAGTCGCGCGTCAAAGTCATGATCATCCCGACGAATGAGGAATTGGTCGTTGCGCGCGAAGTAAAACGATTTTTAGGAAAACAGAATTAGCAATTAACGAAAGAAAACATATGCCACAAGCAATTGGAATGATTGAAACCCGCGGCCTCGTCTCGCTCGTCGAGGCAACCGACGCGATGCTCAAAGCTGCCAACGTTGAATTGGCCGGCCCCATGCAACAAGTCGGCAACGCGCTCGTTACCGCCGTTGTCATTGGCGACGTCGCTGCGGTCAAAGCTGCGACCGACGCTGGCGCCCAAGCCATCAAGGCGAACAAAGGCGAACTCGTCAGCGTGCACGTGATCGCGCGTCCTCATAACGACGTCGAAGCCGTTCTGCCACGCAAACCACAGGCCAAGTAATATGTTCCTCGCACGAGTCGAGGGCTCGGTCGTCGCGACAAAGAAGGATCCTTCGATGTCCGGACGCAAGCTGTTGGTTTTACGGCCGCAGCTCGTCGACGACAAGGACCCGAGCAAATTCCGCGCAGGCTCGAACACGATTATCGCGGTCGACAGCGTTGGCGCTGGGATTGGCGAACTCGTTTTATTTTGCCAGGGCAGTTCAGCGCGCCTCGCGGCAAATCTCAAGGAAGCACCAGTCGACGCCGTTGTCATCGGAATCGTTGATGTCGTCGATGTGCTCGGAAAAGAAATTTACAACGCACGAACCTAAGTGAGTTATGGCAGCAATGAATGAACAATTAATCCGCGACGTCGTTGCGGATGTGCTAAGCCGAATTGGCGCACCTGCGCCCGTTGCGGTACCGGTGCCAGCCCCAGCAGCAAAACAGGATTGCGAATGCCACGGTAAGAACAACGGCAACGGTCCTGCTGTTTCGCGCGGTGGACAAAATGGCGTTTTCCAAACCGCCGGCGAAGCGTGTGAAGCTGCTGCTGCATCGTTTGTAAAACTGCAGCAGGGCGGTGTCGCTGCTCGTCGCAAGGTGATCGACATCGTTAAAAAGATGTGCGACGCCAATGCCGCCGAGTGGGGCCGCATCGAACTTGAAGAAACCAAAATCGGCCGCCTCGATCACAAAATCGAAAAGCTGCAAGGCATCAAGAACGTGCCCGGCATCGAATGGTTGCAGCCGCGCGGTTTCAGCGGCGATCACGGCATCAGTCTGGAAGAATTTGCTCCGTTTGGCGTCGTCGGCGCAGTGACGCCCTCAACGCACTCTATTCCGACGCTCGCGTGCAACGTCGTTAACATGGTTGCTGCAGGTAACTCCGTGGTTTTTAACGCGCACCCGAGCGCTTCGAAGTGCGCAGCGATGGCCGTTCGCGAGTTCAATAAAGCCATTCAACGCGAAACCGGAATCGACAACGTTTTCTGTATTATCGAATCACCGACGTTCGACACGTTTAAGGAAATGTGTGCGCACGAAGCCGTTCGTTTGCTTTGCGTCACGGGCGGTCCTGGTGTCGTGAAAGCGGCCATGCAAACTGGCAAGCGCGCCATCTGCGCTGGCCCCGGCAATCCGCCAGTGTTCGTCGATGACACCGCGTGCATGAAACGTGCTGCCACTTCGATCATCAAAGGCGCGGCATACGACAACAATTTGCTCTGCATTGGTGAAAAAGAAGTCTTCGCGCTCGACAAGATCGCGGACGAACTGATGTCGCAAATGGAAAAGAACGGCGCGGTTCGTTTGAACGCCTCCCAACTCGATGCGCTTACCAAAGCCGCATTCACGTTCAAGCCCGGTCACGGTGGCGGTTGCGCTGAACCGAGCGTGAACAAAGATTTTATCGGCAAAGATCCCTCAGTCCTGGCGAAAGCCGCAGGCATTAATTTGCCCGCAGGCACGCAACTGTTGTTCGCGGAAACGGATGCGAAACATCCGTTTGTCGTCGAAGAACAAATGATGCCGTT
>JAQGOW010000606.1 GCA_028293405.1 Verrucomicrobiales bacterium | reverse complement strand
ATCGAAGACTACGCCAATCGCGAGGACGACGGCGTGTTGCTCGTGCCGAAAGCGGGCGAGAAACTTTTCCGCCTCAAGAACCCGCCCCAATGGGCGGGCGGAAAATAATTACTGCTCGGTCACCTTGTAATAACGCTGCGCCGTATTGGTCCACACGTCCTGCAACAACACTTGCCCGTTGGTTAACGTCAGCGCGTTGGTGATGGAAATCCAGTCGACCATGTTTGAGCTGGCCGAAACGGCAAACGTTGCGAGGTCGTTCGGGCTCATGATTGCGCCGCCATCGGCGTCGGCAAATAGCAACTTCACTGTGCCATCCGAAGTGATCGAAGGCGGCGCGAGGCGCGGCGGGATCAACACGCGTATTGTGGCGTTGCTGCTTTGGATCGTTGCCATCGCATTCGTAATCGCGACCGAATAGGTGGCTGAGTCGATGCGTGATGCGTTTGGCAGAACTAAAGTTGGAGTTGTCGCACCGGGTTTATTGGTGCCGTTTTCTTTCCATTGATAGGCGAGGCCGCCAGGAGCCGTGGAGGCGACAGCGACACTCAACGTCACATTAGTGGGCCCGACGACTGTCTGGCTTTGAGGTTGAGTCACGATCGTCGGCATGATGCTGTAAACGTGGACCCCGTAACCGGCAGCGTACCCTAACGTCGGAGTGACGAAGCGAATGCGGTTCATGAACGAAGTTGTGTTATAGCCCTCCGGAGACCATGTCGCGCCGCCATCGGTTGTGTGGATGAAAGTCTGGTTGATAGGAATTCCTGAAGCACCGCCCATCCAGCCTTCGTTCGTTGAAACGAAACCGATCGCCTGGAGATAAAACGACGATGAACCGAGAGTGGTCAGTGGTATGCCGTTGGACTGCCATGTGTTGCCGCCGTCGATTGTTTTGTAATAAACGACGGTGTTGTAGGCGCTGTTTTGTTGCAGCGAACAATAGCCGATATTCGAGCTAGGCCAGCTCATCTTCCAAAAATAGCAGCAACCGATTGTCGTTGTGACCTGGGGCGTCCATGTTGCGCCGCCGTCGGTCGTCTTCGAAATTCGACCGTGATAAACCGGCGAACAAGCGGACGAATACGCGTTCGTGTCCATGCCGACGACCCAGCCTGTGTTCGTGTCACGGAAATAAACGTCCATGATGCCGTTCATCACGCCTTGAGCGGTGAGATTGACGGTGGTCCAGTTAGTGCCGCCGTCGTCACTCTTGGCGAAAAAGGCGGGACCACGCACGCGTCCGCCGCCGTAGATGTGTTGGGAGTCCAAGACGTTCATGGCGCAGAAACCTTTCATGCCCGCTTCACCTAATCCTGGAACTACGGCCCAGGTCTGGCCGCCATTGAACGTGCGATAGAGAACGTTCGTATCAGTGACGCCGCCGTCATAGGAACCGACGCCGAGATTGCCGGCGAAACCGACATTCGTACTCAGGAACGTAACTGAACGAAAGTGTGCGCCTGTTTTGGTGAAGTTAGTTGTCCACGTAATGCCGCCATTGGTTGTTTTGTAAAGGTTCGCATTTTGTGAAACCCAACCGTTTTGTGCATCGACAAAATGAACGTCGTCGTGACGCGGGCCAGCGGTTCCGCCGGGCACAACGGGGAGTTGACGCCAAACCGCGGTCGGCGGCACGAGTGACAAGGTGACTGCGCTGCTGGTCGCGGTGCCGAGGTTGTTGCTAACAATAACAAAGTAGGTGCCGAGGTCAGGATTTTGGACGTTCGGCAGACTGAGGCCGGAAGCAGTGCCACCCGCGACGGGGTTGTTGTTTTGATACCATTGATAGGCGAGCGGATATCCACTGGCAGCGACTGAAAACCCGGCTGCACCGCCAATGCTTGCGACCGTTTGGCTTTGCGGTTGGCTCGTAATGCTCGGTGGCGTTGGATCGGTTGCCGATGAAAGAACAGCGCTCGCGCTGGTCAATGATGCCGCACCGCTCGTGACGATCACTTGATAAGTTCCAGAATCTGCCGACGTCGTGCTGGCAATCGACAGTTTGCTCGCGGTCGCGCCCGCCACTGCGTTTCCGTTATGAAACCACTGATAGGCGAGCGTCGATCCATAGGCTTTCACCGCAAGTGCTGCGCTATTGCCCGGGAAAACCGTGGCGCTTTGTGGGTGAGTTGCAATGGCGACGAAACTGTAAGTTCCGTTGGTGCCACTGGAATCGTTGGACGTGATCGCGAGCGAGTTGCTGAAACCCTGCGAATAGATGCGCAGCAATTCTGCCCCGCCGCTGCACCAATAAATGTTATCCGCCGCATCGAAATCGATTCCTTTTGCGATCGAACCGCCGCCTATTGCGTTCGTGCGCAATGTGGAAAGGTCCGGGATGCCGTTGGTCAGATTCGCGATGACCATGTTGCCGGCGTTAAGAACTGCACCGAACAGCAGATTATCGGGGGACACGGCGATACCATACGTTGTTGCAAACGGATCGCCCGCGCCGGTTCCGGTGCTTCCTGAGGCCGTGAAGGAATTCCACAACAGTGTTTTGCCGTCGGTGTCGAACACCAAAAGATTCGTGTCATAGCTGGGACTGGCGGTGCGAAAGGCGGACGCGAAAAACCTTCCGTCTGGAGCCATGGCGAGGTCGCCGTTGACGCCGTTGTTGTTGGCAAAACCGATGGTTCCCAGAGCCGTCGGGGTTGTGCTCATCGGCAGAGACGCGGCGCTGCCGATGATGTGTTTGAAAATGCTGTTGGAAGGCGCGAGGTTCCATTCGATCGCATAGAGGACGAGATTTCCCGAGCTCAACGACCCGGTCACGACGGGACGACTGTTAATCGGGCCATAGTAAACGTTGGTTGATCCTTGTCGGTTGGTGAAGATGTTGACGGGGTTCGTTAAATCAGCGCTGAGCGCCCAAACGCCGTTTCCCATCGTCAATCCACTGCCAGTCAGCGCAGTACTGTCGCCCAGATAAACCGTGTCGTCCGTTCCGATGCCGATGCGGTGCGGAGAGTAGGTGGTGCTTGAGCCAAGGAACATTGGCGATGGTAGTTGCGCCGTGTCGCCTTTGCTGAGGATATCCGATTGATCGGCGCCGATGGCGTAAATGCCGCGACCAGTGGGGCGTGCGACAACGCTGGCTGTCCCGGCGTTAGCACAAGCAATGTAAGCTCGTCCGAAATTAGCTGTGCGCGGGTTGCAATTCACAGCGATTCCGCGCGGGCCGAAGAAATTTAAATAGCGGTTCGTGTCGGAACTGATTTGCGTCATCGCGCCTGTGCCGGTTTTCGAAACGACAATGGAGAAGTTCGTGTGCGCACCTAGCGTGAAGCTATTGGAACCCTTGGTCATCGGCCCCAAGCTTCCGCTGATGCTGTTGTTGTCGAATGCGATCGTAACGTCGGCTGCGTCTTCATTTAGTAAAAACGAAACGGTGCCGCTATTGACGAGTACGCCTGAGGCATAGGGCGTGGCAGACGCGGAGAAAGTTTGTGTAAGCGCGATGGCGCCAATGATGAGGGCGCTGACGAAAGGAAAACGGGACGAATTCATATTGGGCAAACGGCTGCTTAGTATGGTAAAGGTAAGGGGGAAGAGCCAGATTATTTCGAACGCGTGCAACAACTCGAGTTGCCTCAAGAAAAAGGATACCGGGAGGAGAGTTTGACTAAGAGGTCAAATCGTTCGTTGCCTCATATTCATGGTTACCGAGCAAACGACCATGAGTCTGAGTTCAAAGCGTGAGTATCTCCA
>JAQGOW010000555.1 GCA_028293405.1 Verrucomicrobiales bacterium | reverse complement strand
TTCATCGCACGGCATTTCCACCTGCAACTCGCGCAGCAGCTTTTTGAAATTCTCGACCGTCTTGAGCGTCGGAATGCGAACCATTCGTAAATCATGTAGCAGACGAGGGAATGAGTCTCTACTTTTTCTGGTCGTTTGCTTCACCGATTTTGTTATGCGAAAAAAAGCCTCCGCCACATTTCTGCAGCGGAGGTGTGCGTTAACGTGTGTGTTTGTAAAAACTATTGCTGATCACCAGGGCCGCCACCGGGTGGAGGCGGGCAGAATTCGTCGTGAGTCAGTTGGCCGTCGCCATTCGCATCCAACGCTTTCAAAGCAGTGCTGGAATTGGCGATCTCTTGCGCGTCGATCGTTCCGTCACCATTCGCATCAAGCACGGCAATCAAAGGCGGCACTGGATGATTCCCGCCGGGACCATCGCTCGGTCCGCCGTTCTGCTGCTGTCCACCGCGTCCGGCGTGAGCGCCGTTACCGCGTTGGCCGCCAGATTGACCCCCTTGTGGCGGTGGCGGACGTAATTCGGCTGGAGTCAAACTGCCGTCGCCATCGACGTCGAGTGTCGCCAACGCTGCCGGCGCATTCGCAATTTCCTGCGCATCGATAACGCCGTCGTGATTAGCATCTAACACCGCCACAATTGGTGACGGCGGAGGACGATGTCCGCCGGGTCCACCTTGTCCACCACCAGCAGCTCCGGCACCGCCACCGCGTGGACCGCGTCCGGGTTGAGCCAAAGTGGTGAGGGCCGGCAATGCAGCCGCTAGTGCGATCGCTACTAACAATTTTTTCATATGACCCTTCGTGTGTTTGTTCTGGAAGATCGGTTTCATCTTCTCTCCATATAAGACACCACCAGCATTAAGGTTTGATGAAGCTGCGGAGCCAAAATTGTAAAGGGATTGTAAAAGTTACGGACTTTCCTCCGCACCCCGTTAACCTGTAAATAGCTTCATGCTCAAACCGACTTCAACCAGCACCGCCGACACTGGCAAACAGCGCATCCTCGTCATCGACGACGACAAAAAGCTCGCGCGCCTCGTTCACGATTACCTGACGCCGCTCGGCTACGAAGTTTCCCTCGTGCACAACGGTCCCGATGGTGTGGAGCAAGCGACCAAAGAAAAATGGTCCGCAGTGATTCTCGATGTGATGTTGCCGGGCATGGACGGTTTCGAAGTTTTGAAACAAATTCGAAAAACGTCCGACGTGCCCGTGCTCATGTTGACCGCCCGTGGCGACGAAGCCGACCGCATCGTCGGTTTAGAAATCGGTGCCGATGATTATCTACCAAAAACCTTTTCCACTCGCGAACTCCTCGCGCGTTTACGCGCAGTTACTCGTCGCACCACCGGCGCGACCGCCGCAAAGAAGTCCGACGCACCCGAAGCGGAAATTGTCATCGGCAAACTCCGCGTCGCCCCCGGCCCTCGCGTTGCGTTGTTGAACGACGAACCCATCGTCCTCACGCCTGTCGAATTCGATTTGCTGCTCTCCCTCGCGCGCGCTCGCGGCCGCGTCAAATCGCGCGAACAATTGTTGGAAGAAATCCGGGATCGCAACTACGACGTCTTCGACCGCTCCATCGACGTCCACATTTCTGGCCTGCGCAAAAAACTTGGCGACGATCCAAAGACACCGCGCTACATCCGCACGTTGCGCGCTGCGGGTTACATGTTGATCAACCCCGACGCGCCCTATTGAGATGAACGTCCGGTTTCCACTCTACGCAAAAATCCTCCTCTGGTTCTTCCTGAACCTGGTGATCATCGGCGTCGGCTTTCTGATCTTCTTTAATCTCGAGGTCGGGTTCAATTCAGCCATCGAACGACAAGTTCACGACCGCCTTCGCCCAATCGAACAACTCATCATGTCCGAACTCGTGCCGGCCGGACGCTCTGACTGGGACGGCATCTTGAAACGTTTCAGTGCGGCCTACGCAGTGAAGTTCGTTCTATTTAGAAATAACGGTGACCAGGTAGCTGGTGAAAAAGTCACATTACCACGCGACGTGGTCACCGAGCTTAACCAACAAGGACCGCGCCGCGAAGGACCACCGGAACTCGCGCCCGACGATCCCCGTCGCGACGAATTCGCGCCGCCTCCCGAAGACGATCCAGAACGTCAACGCCCCCGCGCGCGCGGTCCAATGCCGATGCGTTTGCCTGCCGGCGCGGCCGGAATGTTTTTTGTGCACAGCGAAGGGAATTATTGGGCCGGTTTGCGCACGCGCATTCAACGTCCCGATATGCCACCGCAACCAATGACTTTGATCGCGGTCTCAAAAACGCTTTCAGCTGGCGGCCTCTTCGTCGACTTCCGGCCATGGGCTATCGCCGGTCTCGTCGTCATCGTTGTCTCGGCGCTGTTTTGGTTTCCGATCATTCGTCGCCTGACACATTCCGTTTCCAAGATGACTGCCGCCACTCAATCTATCGCCGCTGGCGATTTCGAAGCACGTGTCGCCGACAATCGCCGCGATGAACTCGGTCAGCTTGGTGAAGCGATCAACTCTATGGCCGTTCGTTTGAAAGGTTTAGTGAGCGGCCAGAAACGGTTCCTCGGCGACACCGCTCACGAACTCTGTTCACCCATTGCCCGCATTCAACTCCAACTCGGCATCTTGGAAGAAAGCGCTCACCCGCAGGACAAACCGCGCATCGAAGATCTTCGCGAGGAGATCCAACAGATGTCGGCTTTGGTAAACGAGCTTCTCTCGTTCTCGAAAGCATCTCTCGAACCTGCCGCTGTCAAACTTCAACCGGTCCGCGTCCGCACGGTTGCGGAACAGGCCGCCAAACGCGAGGCCGCATCCGACTCTCAAATCAACGTCGAAGTCCCCGAAGCCATCGGCGTGCTCGGAGACCCCGAACTCTTGATCCGCACGATCGGTAACCTCCTCCGCAATGCCATCCGCTATGCCGGCACCTGCGGCCCGATCACGATCACCGCCGAACGCGTCGACGACCTGATTCGCATTCACATCCGCGACTGCGGCCCCGGCGTCCCCGACGAATCCTTGCCTCAACTCTTCGACCCGTTCTACCGCCCCGAAGTCGCACGCGACCGCGAGAGCGGGGGAGTCGGGTTAGGACTCGCCATCGTCAAAACCTGCGTCGAATCCTGCCACGGCCAGGTCTCTTGTCGGAATCTCAAACCTGGGTTTGAGGTTACGATTGAACTTCAAGCTGTATAAAAGATAAGGACGGCCGAAGCCGTCCTTACGTGAATTCAATTGGCGAAACTTGTTCGCTTAGGTCAACGTAATCTTGTCGCCTTCTTTCAAGGTGACGATCGCTTTTTTCCACGCGCTCGTCCAACCGGAGGCCGGCTGGCGTTGGCGACGTGGTTTGCCGCGGACGTTCAACGTGTTGACGGCGGTGACCTTGACCTTGAACAGTTCTTGCACTGCCTGGCGGATCTGCGTCTTGTTGGCGCGAGGATCGGCGACGACGGTGTACTGGTTCAGGAGCGAGGACTGGCGCGTGCCTTTTTCGGTCACGCGAACGGTTTTGATAATATCGAAAGACTTCATATTACTTGGCCAATCGTTTTTCGACGGCTTCGTAGCCGGCGCGGGTGAAAACAACTTTGCTCGGGCGGAGCAGTTGATAGGTGTTCAGATCATCGCCGGTGGTGACTTCGACGTCAGACACGTTGCGTGATGCGAGTTCCAGATTTTTGTCGTGGGACTGCGAGACGATCAGGGTTGTGCCCGTGACCTTCAACGCTGCTAACACGCCGATGAAATCCTTGGTCTTGCCCGTGGACAGTTTCAGGTCGTCGAGGACCATGACGTCTCCGGCTTTGATGCGTTCGGTCAGAGCTTTGCGCAAGGCGAGCTGGCGCGTGGAGCTGTTGACTTTCTTCGTGAAGTCGCGAGGACGAGGTCCGAAGACGACGCCGCCGCCACGCCACAAAGGCGAGGCAAACGAACCGGCGCGGGCGCGGCCCGTGCCTTTTTGTTTCCACGGTTTCTTGTTGGAGCCAGCGACTTCGCCGACGGTTTTGGTGCAAGCAGTGCCCATACGTTGCGCCGCATTGTATGCGACGATAACGTCGTGCACGGCTTGTGTGCCGCGACCGTCTTCGACAATTGCGAACTTCACTTCGAGTTCGCCCTGGTCTTTACCTTGAATATTTTTAACAGGAAGTTTCATATGTCATTACTTCTTGGCAGGTGCGGCCTTAGCGGGAGCAGCAGCGGCTTTGTTTTTCTTGTCACCGGGGGCAACAGGCTTCGGCGCGTTCGCACTGGAGACTGTCAGAGCGCGTTTGGCGCGGTCGGAGCCTTTTGGCAATTTCTTGGCTTCGCGAATGACGACATAGTCGTTGTTCGCACCGGGGATGGCGCCTTTGATGAGCAGAAGGTTTTCTGCTTCGCGCACCTGAATGATCTGCAAATTCTGCACTGTGCGTTGCACTTGACCCATGTGACCGGGCATGCGCATGCCGCGCATAACGGTTCCAGGGAACAAACGTTGTCCGATTGCACCAGAACGACGACGAAAACCTTTGGCACCGTGCGAGGCGTCACCGCCGCGGAAGTTGTGGCGCTTCATGACACCTTCGAAGCCGCGACCTTTGGTGACGCC
>JAQGOW010000526.1 GCA_028293405.1 Verrucomicrobiales bacterium | reverse complement strand
CGAATGAAATGACCATGAGCAGCGCAAGCGGGCTCAATAGAATGGCGATCCAACGAATGCGTTTGATCAGTTCGCGGCGGTCGAGTTCATACGAACTAAGGATGGCCAGCAGCCACCCGGATGTGATCGCCATCCAATACGTCGTCACAACAATCGCGCCCACAAAAATCAGCAGAAGGGCGGCGTCACGATGGCTGCCCATTTTTTCGATCATCCGCGAGGAGACGAAGTCTGGCAGTTTTTGAAATAGGCCAGCGTTGAAAAGAATCCAGGCGATGATCGGAATGACCGCGCCTTTGATGAACCATTCGATCAGCCATCTGCGCAGTTTGTGGCTTTCGGTGGTGGGCAGTTGCTGGAGCAGGTCAATGACGATGGCGATGAACGCTCCGATGAGCCCGATGAACAGGAGCGCTTCCATGGCCTAAGCCGTTGGCTTCGGACGCAGCCAACGGAAGACGCGTTTGCCGACGGCGTAAATCATCCACCAGCAGGCAATGAGAATCACGATGACGAGCAGGACGGCGACCACAGGCAGCACAATTGCAAAGACCGAAAGGCCAGTGGAAAAAACGGCTTCGATGGTAGAGAGAATGTGGTTGCCCATGCCGCCGGTGGCCGCACTGGAAGCCAGGCGCAGTTTGGTGGTGGCGAGTTGTGTCGTGCCTGCGATTCCGCCGCCTGCGATGACCGCGAACGTCCAACGCCACATAGGGTCGATGTCGGCCATGAGCGACGCGGTAACGAGAATGCCGGCGATTGCGGCAGTCGGCCCAGCGATGGTGTCGAGGAGGTTGTCCAGAAAAGGAATATAGTATGCGCAGATTTCGAAAACGGTTGCGACCGCGAAAGCCACGAGCGCCGGTTTGCTGCCAATCCAGGCGAAATTTTGCGCGAGATGCAGGTGGCCGGTGAAGGCGCCAATGCTGAGCGCGAGTACGGGAACGAACACTCGGAAACCGCATGCCGCGCTTAGACCGATCCCGACACAGATGCTGAGCAGGATTTGCGTATCCATCAAGGAACTTTAGGCTTCGCGTGAGAAATATCCAATTACAATTGCGACCCGAAATTGGAGTCACGTCGCGTTCGTTAAACCTGGACCGCTTCGCGGTGGTCGTGATGAAGCGGATGTTCGAGTGCGTGTTCCAAAACTTGATCGACGTTTTCCACAGGGATGAAGTTCAGTTTGCGTTTGGCTTCTTCAGGAACGTCCGGCAGATCCTTTTCATTCAGTTTTGGAATCAGCACGGTTTCGATTCCGGCGCGCATTGCGGCCAGGCTCTTTTCTTTCAAACCGCCGATGGGCAGCACCAAACCGCGCAAGGTGATTTCGCCAGTCATGGCGACGTCCGCGCGCACGGGCGTGTCGGTGAACAGTGACGCGATTGTGGTGAACATCGCGATGCCCGCCGACGGGCCGTCTTTGGGAACGGCACCGCTTGGGACGTGAACGTGGATGTCAGTTTCTTTGAACGCGTCAGCGGCAATGCCTAGATCTTCAACGCGAGTGCGGACAAGGCTCAACGCGGCCTGCGCCGATTCTTTCATGACATTTCCAATTTGGCCGGTGAGCAGGATGTTGCCTTTGCCGGGGTATTTCGCTGCTTCGATGTAGAGAATCTCGCCACCATAAGGCGTGTAGGCCAAACCGGTGACGACGCCGGGCTTTGAGGTTTTGAGACGTTGTTCGCGAACGTATTTCGCTGGCCCGAGCAATTCAGAAGCGACTTCAGGCGTGACTTGGACGTGATTGGTTTCATCGCGCGCGATTTTCGCGGCAATCGCGCGACAGACTGCGCCGATCTGGCGTTCGAGTTCGCGCACGCCCGCTTCGTGGGTGTAATCGTTGACGATTCGGACGACGGCTCCGTCGGTCCACTCGCACTGCTCGGGTTTGAGGCCGTTCTCCTTCAATTGTCGGCGCACGATATAACTCATCGCGATCTGAAGTTTTTCGTGTTCGGTGTAGCCGGGAATTTCAATCACTTCCATGCGGTCGCGCAAAGCAGGAGGAACGGGATCCATGTAGTTGGCAGTGGCGATGAAAATGATTTGCGACAAATCAAATGGCACGTCGAGGAATCGATCGACGAATGAATTGTTTTGACGTGGGTCGAGAACTTCCAGCAACGCAGCCGCAGGATCACCCCGGAAATCAGCGCCGATTTTGTCCACTTCATCGAGCATGATAACGGGATTGCGTGTGCCGACGCGGCGGAGTTCCTGAATGATACGCCCGGGCATCGCTCCAATATAAGTGCGGCGATGACCGCGAATCTCGGCTTCGTCGCGAATGCCGCCGAGGCTCATGCGCGAAAATTTTCGGCCGAGCGCATCGGCAATGGATTGCCCAAGACTGGTTTTGCCAACACCCGGGGGCCCGAGAAAACAAATGATCGGTCCGCGACCTTCGGGATTTAGTTTGCGCACGGCGAGATATTCGATGAGGCGACGTTTCACTTTTTGAAGGTCGTAGTGATCGCGGTCGAGAATGCGTTGGGCTTGATTGAGGTCGAGATTGTCTTTGCTGAATTTATTCCAAGGCAAACCGGCGATCGTTTCAAGATAACCGATAATGACGGAATATTCCGGGCTGGCTGGCGGAACGTATTCCAAGCGTTTCAATTCGCGATTCGCTTGTTCCATCACTTGCTCCGGAGGCGCGGCTTCCTCCAAACGCGTGCGCAGATTGTCCACCTGTTCTTCCGCACCACCGGTTTCACCGAGCTCGCGTTGTATTGCTTTCAACTGTTCGCGTAAGTAAGCGCGACGTTGATTGTCGGACATGTGCGAGGCGACGTCGTCCTGTAGCCGTTGTTGAATTTGCGCGATTTGAAGCTGGTTGTTGACGCTTTCCTGAACCGCTTTAACTCGCTTGGGGATGTCGAGTTGTTCCAGCAAATCCTGTTTGCGAGTGACATCGAGCGGCAAGGTGCTGGCAACGAAATCGGCGAGTTGACCCGGTTCGTCGATGTTCATGATGAGCACGCGGGCTTGATCGGGAACGTCTGGCGAAAGTTCAACTAGCCGACTCGCGGATTCTCGCAGGTTGCGAAACATCGCTTCGAA
>JAQGOW010000513.1 GCA_028293405.1 Verrucomicrobiales bacterium | reverse complement strand
GTTGCAATGTCAAACGACCAAATCCAACGGCCGCCTTCCTTTTCAAGCTCGCCTTCCTTCACAGAGCCGCCAGGAACCTGTTGGCCTGCGATTTCCGACGCCTGTTCCTTGGAAATTTTCGCGTGATGTTTGTGACTTTCGCAACCGGAGCCGATTAAAGCCGCTGCGGCCAATGTGCAAACTGCAATTTTGATTTTCATATACAATAAATTCGCTGACAGCTAACAGTAAACCCGAACCACCGCCCGCGCGCATGAATCGACCATGACAGATTCGTCATGCCACATCAGAGAGAACCCGTTACGACTTTGCCGCCGACCATCGTCAGCAAAACCTTTGTCCCGCGCACATCATCCACCGGGCAATGCACAACATCGCGATCAACCATGATCAAATCCGCGTACTTACCCGGCTCAAGTGAGCCTTTCTTCTTCTCCTCAAAATTGAGGTAACAATTATTGATCGTATAAAACCGAATCGCTTCCTCACGCGTCAAACACTGCTCCGGCTTATCGACACCGCCGCGTTCCGTATGCCGCGTCAACGCGACCCACATACCCAGCCACGGATTCCACGGATTCGTGCTTTCAATCGAATCCAATTGCACCATGTGATCACTCCCACCGCCCACCACGATGTGATGCTTGAACCAACTCTTCAGCGGAAAAAAATCCTCCATCCGCCGCTCACCTAAAATCTTCTTCAACGCATCCCCGTCCTTGTAAAGCCACGCCGGTTGCACGTCGGCAACAACACCGAGCTTCGCGCACCGATTCAAATTCTTCTCGTCAGGAAAATTCCCATGCGTCACCAGAAATCGCCGTTTCGAAATATCCATCTGCTTATCGATGGTCTCGTAACAATCGAGCAAAACATCCATCGCCGCGTCACCCACGCAATGCGCCGTAACCTGCCAACCGCGCCGCGCCACCTCCGCGTAAAACGGATTAAGCAACTCCGGCTTCACAAACAACTGCCCGCGATATTTCGGGTCCGTGATCTGATAAATATCGGTCACGCCCCACGGCTCGCGCATATACGCCGTGCCAATCAACATCCCGCCATCGAGGAAAATCTTGAACGGCCCGATACGCACCCAATCATCGCCCACACCCGTCGGTCCATAAACGCCATTGGTCGTTTTCGTAAACTCATCGAGCTTCGCAATCGCCTCATCCAACGTCTTCGGCAGAGGATCCATCAGCCGCGTGCAATTGACCCGCACTGTCAATTCCCCGGACTTTTCCATGTCGCGGAACAAATCAATCGCCGCCGTCTCCGTCCGCCGTTCGCCGATGCTCGTAATTCCCTGCTCGTTGTAGAGGTGATGCAAATGCTTCAGCGCCTCGCGTTGTTCCTTCGCCGTCGGCGTCCGTGTTGCCGTCGGATTCTTCAACAGCGACGCCGCATTCCGCAACACACCCGTCGGCTCACCACTCTTCGGATCTTTCACGATCTCACCCGGTGTCGGGTTCGGCGTATCGCGCGTAATCTTCGAAACCTCCAACGCCTTCGAATTCACCACCGCCACGGGCCCAGAATTCCACAGCACCGGATTATTCGGCGCCGCCTCATCCAACTCCGCCTTCGTCGGCAACCGCATCTCCTTCATGCGCGTCGCATAAACTCGCTCCAGCACAATCCAACTCCCCGCCGGTTTGCGTGCGACCTGCTCCCGAATCCACTGCTGCGCATCCGCAATCGACCGAATATACGGCGCACCACCATCGAGCGTACTCACCGACGCCTTATACGAATGCACATGGCTATCGTAGAGCCCCGGCATCACCGTCTTCCCCTGCGCATCCACCACGCGTGTCTCTTTGCCTTGAAACTTCGCAACGCGCCGATCACTCCCAACTGCCAAAATCTTATCGCCCTTGATCGCAATCGCCTGCGCGATGGAAAACTTATGATCAACGGTAACGACTCGCGCATTGCGAATAATGAGGTCAGCCGTTTCGTTCGCAGCGTTCGAACTAACAACAAGCGCGAGAAAAATAAGAAGCCGAAATAAAATGGTCATGACAGCCATCTATTCTGTCACGATTCGAAACGGTGTCACTCCGTTTTGCTCATGCAAACACCAGACGCCGCGCCGCTTCGTCCAATTCCTTCCACTCACCCGCCGGCAAATCGCCCAGCTCAAACTGCCCAATCCTTACTCGCATCAAGCGCAAAGTCGGATGCCCCACCGCCGCCGTCATCCGCCGCACCTGGCGATTTTTCCCTTCCACCAACTCCAACCCAATCCACCGATCCGGCACACTCTTGCGAAACCGAATCGGCGGCTCGCGCGGCGGCACCTCCGGTTGCGGCTCCAACATCCACGCACGACACGGCAACGTCTGCCTCCCTTGCACCACCACGCCTCGCGCCAGTTTCTCCAGCGCTTCCGCCGAAGGAATGCCCTCCACCTGGGCCCAATAAATCCGACCATGCGCACGTTCGGGGTCGAGCAACCGCGTGTTCAACCCCGCCTCATCACTCAACAACAGCAGGCCTTCCGAGTCCGCATCCAGCCGCCCGATCGCGTAAACGCGCGGGGGAAAACGAAACTCGGCCAACGTGCGGTTGGCCGAGCCGTCTGAAGTAAACTGCGATAAAACGCCGTATGGCTTGTTAAACGCGATGAGCACAATTCGATTTAGACTTACGATTACGGTTCACTCGCAAATCGTAAATCCTAAATCGCAAATGACTCAGTGCCATCGGAACTGCACACCCGCGCCCAAACGATAGTCCGGCGATTCATCTGCCACGCCCACGCCAAGCGTGACGCTCAAGTTGAGCAACTCCGTCAACCGATGCAGCGCGCCGATTTCAATCACGTTTTCCGTCACGTGATGTTGGCGCAGCTTTTCGCGCACGAAATCGATTCCAACAACCGTATCCACAAACATCTTCCGGCTATAACCAGCGCGCAAAACGTAAAGGTCGTCACGTTCGTCGTTAAACGCGCCCGAGTTATGAATCCACCCGATGTTCGCATGAATTCGATCAGCGCCGTTGCCGGTGCCAATCGACTTCGTGACGTAATAAAAAAACATGGGATCGATGCCGCGGCTATGCGTGCCGGTCGGAATCTCAATGTCCGCCGAAATACCCATCGCCGGACGACCATTGGTTTCATCCAGGAAATTATAGAAACCACCAATGATGAAATCACCGCTCGTGCTCGTCGGTCCCGAACCGGTATAGATCGGTATCTCGGCGCGCAAATGCGCAAAGGGCGCGATGCCCCATTGCACTTCGGGCTTCATCGAAAAAACATCGCCATGCGCGTTGTCACTTCCGACACGACGATCAAATTGAAACGTGCTCTGCGGGCGAATTTCACCCGTGGGCACCGCGAACGCATCCTGCACTTGCAGCGGATACCCCGTTTTTAAATCATAGCCGGTATTCGGCGGCTCATAGCGGTCAAAAAACGTCGCGTGCGCCGACGACACCGCCAGCAACAAACCTGTCAACAGAAGACTCGATAGTTTCTTCATAGTGGTGCTTAGGTTGCTGCGACACAGTCAACTCAACAATCAGGTCACGTCTGAATTGCTGCTGAGGGATTTACTCAGCCCGCAACATTGAAAATCGCGCTGGATTTTTTCCGACGGCTTTTTACAATCCGCTCCTTTGGATTCTATGACGAGCACCCAAACCATCCCAGTAGACAAATCAACCGCAACTCCGGCCAAAACCCCGGAAGCTGCACGCTATTTTTATAGCGGCGCCGCTATCCTCATGTTCGTGCTGATGTTCATCGGCTTTCAGCAATTCTATTTGCACGGCAAAGCCTTTCCTAACCGGCCGCTCGCGCCACCACCGGCGCGCGGGATGCTCATCGCCCACGGCGTCACCATGACGCTCTGGATGGCGCTGTTCGTCGTCCAACCGCTGCTCGTTGCGGCGAACAACCGCAAAATGCACATGACCCTCGGCAAAATTGGCGCGGTCATTGCCGCCGGTGTCATCGGCCTCGTCATGTTCACCGCTATTCAAACCGCGAAATTCACACCGCCGGAAGTTAGAATCTGGGGCCTGCCCGACAAAAACTTTATGGCCGTG
>JAQGOW010000597.1 GCA_028293405.1 Verrucomicrobiales bacterium | reverse complement strand
TGCGACCACGACTTAGGTCACGGCTTCTACAACGGGCGCTTTCAGCTTCTTGTCCTGGGGATGCGCTCCGACTTCTCCGCGGTACTTTGTATCGCGAGTAAACTTCAACGCCGCTTCCCGGCTCTCTTCCTGGTCCGCCGAAGTTGCCACTGCTGGCAACGAGAAATTTCCGTCCGGTAAGCAAAACCGAAAACTAAATGTTCCGTCAGGGCGGAGCTTTATTTTGCGATCGCCAATCGTCACCGTTGCGTCTGGTTCGGTCGCGCCGTAGATAATCAGTTCGGCGTTCACGTTAAACCAGAAGCTGCGTCTCTTTTCCATTCCACCGCCCAACGGGCTGGTCCAGCTCGCGCCCATTGAACTGGGCAATGAAACGAGAGCGCCGCTCCACGACGAGGATTCGCCCTGCAATTGTCGGCGAACCAACTCGGTGATTTCCAACGAACCAATCCAAACGCGGCGCATCTTGTCGATCGATATGACCGAGGCCAACGCCTGTTCCTGTTCCGGTGACCACGACCCGTAAACTTCCTTCGGCAGATTGGCAAAACCATCAGCGCGCAATTGTTGCAACGCTTCCACCAACGGCACGTTTTCCATCACTGCCTCTTTGACGAGCGCGAGCAATTGTTCAAACGGCACATCAGGAGGAATGGTGGCAAACCGAACAGACCAATCTTCCGCGACTGTATCCGGCGGTGTAAATGTCGCGCCTGATTTCGAAATGCTGACCCATTGGCTGCGCGAATCGACGTAGCCCAGTTCAGCTAAATATTTGGTGGCCGCTTCAGGCACGGGAATGAACCAGTTGCGCGATTCGGGATGGACGTGAATCTGCGAGAGCGGTTCGCTCGATATTTCGTTTTTGAAAACGCGCAGTTGCAGGTGACCCTCGCCAGCTAGGGCGTTGTATTCCTTCAACTGTTCGTTGGTCAGATCCCACGTTGCATAGACCCAATGAGGATCACGTGCGGTGATGAACAGCCGTTTGGTCCCGTAAGCTTCCGGCAACGATTCGCCCATGCCGGCAAAATGTTCGGTCGGCGGTGTCGGCCCCAACGAATACCGTTGTCCCGGCCCGCTGATTGGTGGCGCGCTAGGGGCGTCGCCTTCCAGCAAAATTGGCGGGATTTTTAAAGTCGTCTTGCGCGTCTTCTTGGGCGCTTCCGATTTTGTTTTCGGCGTCTTCTTTGCGACCGCCGGACTCGGTTTTGGCGAAGCCGACCGTGCGCTGGCGCTCGGTTTACGCTTCTTCGCTGCAGCGGCCGGTTTTGCTTTTACTTCGGGCTTAGCGGCCTTGGCCTTGGGTTTGGTCGCGCGTGGACGCGACGAGCCGGACTTCTTTGGTTTCATAAAAAATTGTGCAGGGGGGCACAATAACTCTTTCCTGCGAACAACTATGAACGGCTGTTTCGGTTGCGTCAAGCACCTCACTGAATGCTGTAGGGAACGCTGAAGGAAATTTTTTTGTTTTGGTTCGGTTTGCCTCGGTTAGGTTCGGTTTACCTCGGATTAACGATAACGTGTTCTGAAATAAAACGAGGTGCAAACAGCTGCAATTGACTGCAAACAGGTGCAAATCGGGAGTAGGGAGGGCTTCTGGTTTTACACCCAGTTGTTTTTTTAAAGCGATACTACCCGGTACAACTCGATACCAAACGAGATTTGGTTGAGATATGAGAGCTGAGGGTTGAGGGCCGAGCAGCAGAGCGGGGGATGGGCAGACCGCTGGCGCGATGTTTGTTCGCGGTTTCGTTGCGGTTTGCACTGGCTGCCTTTCTGTTCATTTGTTCGGCCGACATACTCGTGTCGAGTTAGACGAGTATGACATGAAGTTACGTTCTGTCAACCGATGAAGTGTTGCTCGACTTAGATAGTTGACTGCTTGCGCGTCCGGGCTAATAATCGTTCATCCTTGGGCCTAATCCGGTGGGCAACATTCCGCTTGGTAATGCACTTTATGAAAAAAAGTCGACTGGTCCTCTCAATTCTCTCTTCTTTGGCTGCGTTCGCTCTGTTGATGCCCCAAAGCGGGCGCGCTGATTGCCCGACGTTTACGGTTGGGCCATCCAATTTGTCCGACGCGGTTGTTGGGATGAGTTATCTTCAGCCGGTCACAAGCCGGACATGGACGACCACCGGTTCTTTGAACGATGCCCGGTGGGTGCCAAACGCCAACGTGCTGAATGATGGCAGGGTTTTCGTGTGCTCGGGATTTTTTGCTTCGTGGGATGAGGCCAAGTGCGAGATCTATAACCCGACCACAGGCCAATGGACGGAGACCCAGCAGATGGTCGAAGGCGATACCGGACGCGGGGGCTACTTTTCTGCAACAGTCTTGCAGAACGGAAAAGTGTTGGTGTTCGGTGGCGATGGATCGTTCGGAACAGGTTTCGCGACGGAAATTTACGATCCGCAGTCGGACACCTGGGAGACGAATGCCACGCCTGCGGCGGCGGTGCGGTTCGCGCATACGGCGACATTGTTGCACAGCGGAAAGGTTCTGGTCACCGGTGGCTTGGACAGCACTGACGTGTGGGTGAAAAATGCGTGGCTGTTTGATCCGGCAACGGCGGCGTGGACGCAAACGGGTTCGATGCATTCGGCTCGCGCATCTCATCGCGCCACGGTTTTGCTGAACGGGAAAGTCCTGATTACGGACGATACTGGAACGGCAGAATTGTATGATCCAGCTACTGGCATTTTCAGCGTTACTGATGCGCCTGCCGAATCATCGGGGAAATGCGTTACGCTATTGCCGAACGGGAACGTTCTGGCATGCACTGGAGCCAATGACGGAACCGATGCTGAGATTTACGATTTGGCGACGAAGACGTGGCGGCCGACGGGTTCGCTGCATTATAGTCGTTGGAATGCGACTGCGACGTTGCTGCGGAGTGGCGAGGTGATGGTGGGGGGTGGCACGGACGAGCTTAAAATCAGCCGATCACAACGTGTGAGGTTTATGATCCGGCGACTGAATCGTGGACTGTAGTGGGATCGCCGTCAATTGGCGTCGGCATACTGGTGACACTGAACGATGGCACAGTGCTGGGATTCGGTGATGGGAGTACTAACGCGCAGTTGTTTGGGGCTGTCGCTGTGCACGCCGTCGGCAGTGGTGCGGCTGCGACGTATCAAATCACCGATGGGGTGCTACCTCGCGGACTGGCTTTGACGACGGCGGGCGTGTTGGTCGGTAGTCCATTCCAGCTTGGCGATTTCACATTCACGATTACGGCAACGGATGGAGCTGGTTGCACAGGGGCTGGGACGGTGTCGATGGTGGTAAAATCG
>JAQGOW010000456.1 GCA_028293405.1 Verrucomicrobiales bacterium | reverse complement strand
GTGCCAAGTTTTTTCTTCGGCCCAAAAGTCGAGGCCGTTGACGTTGCCATAACCGTACCAGAGTGAACGGTGATGGGGGTGATCGTGTTCTTCGCCGGGCGGATTTTCCATCGGCCAGTTGCGCGTCATGGGCAACTCTTCAGGGCCGAGCAGCGGGTAGCAATAGGGTCGCGGGACGTCTTTGAAGAAATACTCGGTGAAGTGTTTGCCGTTGATTTCGACGCGGATGGATTTGTCACCTTGGGTCAATTTAACGGCCTGGCCCAGGCAGGCGGTCGAAACAACGGTGGTGAGCAGCAGTAGTGGTAGCAGCGTTTTTTTCATGGCGGATGCAGCGGCACCATAACGCGGTCGCGTTGCGGTCAAAATACTGAAGTGCGATTTTTTTTGGTTTGATAAGGTTTGATTTACTTTGATTTGGTTTGATTTGCTTTGAAAGCCCGGGAGCAGCGGGGCCCCAAAAGGGTGTTTAACTCTAATTCCAAAGAACGAGCTCTGGTTGGCCCTTTTACGGCGTTTCGTTGGCCATCGCAGAGTGTGCCCATGAAGGGCACGAGAGACACTATAACGTAGTTACTACACGTGTCAAATGTTAAGACTGCACCAACGACGAGGCTTGCGGCGCGGCAGGCTGTCCGCGCTCCAAACAAAAAAGCCGGCGATTGCTCGCCGGCTTTGCGGGAAAGATCGAATTATTATTTTGGAACCAAGAGCACCATTTCGACGCGGCGGTTGTTTGCGTAGGCGGCAGCGTTGCGCTCAGGGTCGATCGGCTTGGCTTTGCCGTAGCTGACGGTTTTCATCCGTTGTGCGTCAACACCCGCTGTGGCGAGGTATTCACGAACAGCCAAGGCACGTTTGTCCCCAAGGGAGAGGTTGTATTGCTCGGTGCCGCGTTCGTCGGCATTACCTTCGATTTGCAACGCTTCTTTCGATTGGTTGCTCTTGAAGTAATTGGCGACGTCGTCGAGTTTCGAAAGGTCTCCCTTTTTGATCACGGCACTGTCGGTCTCGAAGTGCACGGTGTCAGCAGCAAACTTCTCGCGGTTCGGTTCGCCGTTCGCAAACGTTCCTGCATATGGGCCGGTCTCCGTGCCGACCTGCGACAGACCTTCTTGAGTAATGGTATCAGGTCCATTTTTTGGAGAGGTCAGGACACCACCGTTTTCAAGCCCGTTGCCCGGGCCAGTGGCGCTGGGTGACCTCATTCCAGGAATGTCGGTGACCCCGACCGGCTTGCGTTTGCAGCCGGTGATGCTGATAAGTGTTACCAACCCGAGGGTTAGCATTAACGTCGTTTTTTTCATTTTGCTTATAGTCGCAGGAGATTGGTCGTTACCTGGCCCATGCAGGTTGCGAACATTCCCCTGAATTTTGAGTGCAATCCTTGACGTGTTTAGTAGGCACGTCAAGTAAAGAGAGGACGTGTTTATGGTTTATGTCCCGTGTGAAGATGACCGTGCGGGAATTGGGCGCCCAACAAGGATCCTCACCAGATACGAGTGCTTTTGCTTCACCTCCAGAGCTCGGCGCTACACAGATGGAGAACGGGCCGGAACCGCAGGTAAATACAATCCATTTCCCATCTGGAGACCAGTTAGGTTGGGTCAAGTTGCCGTAGACTTCGGCGCCGCCGACACGCAATTTTTGCGGGCCGCCGCCGTTAATGTTGACTTTGGTTAAGCTGGCACGGCCGGAACGGGTCGCGAAAACGATGTCCTGGTTGTTCGGAGCCCATGAGGGACCCGAGACGTCGTCTTTTCCGAAGGTGAGTTGTTTCAAATTGCCGCCGTCGATATCAGCGGCGTAAAGGTTCGGTGTGCCGTTCCTATCTAACACCATGGCAACTTTTTTACCATCCGGTGAAACAGCGGGACTGTAACTGGAACCGGGGCTGTGAATGAAAATGCGTCGGGAACCGGTGCTGAGGTCGTGTTCGAATATTTGTGTCCCACTATTTTTCCATGAGCAATAGAGCACCGCGAATTTTCCAGGGAGCCACGCTGGATAGGCAACGAGGCTGTTGTCGTGGGTAACAATGGTCGCGTTGTGGCCATCGAAGTCAGCCACGCCAACTTCAGCGTTGCCTCCTTGTCTAACACGGTAAGCAACCTTGCCGTGGAAAATCGGGGGTAATTCAGGACGAATCTGTTTTACTACATCATCTGCGAGAGCGTGCGCTTGCGAACGTGTGCTGCCGCCGTTGTAGGCGCGAGCGAATAAGTTCTCCTTTGTGGCCAAAACGGTGAGACGACCTTCAACGCGTCCGTTGCCGCTCCCGCTCACCTCAAATTCCGCCTGGCTCGGATCAACAATATTAAAACCGAGCACGTAGAGATCAAACTTCAGGATTGAACTGGCTTCACCGCTAAAACCGGTGATGGCGACAGGCACGACATAGTCGGCATCTTTGCTGACAATGATCTTTGCTTCGAGTTGCCGGGCGAAGCCACACAACATCGCGGCGGCAACCGCAATAGTGAAAACGTGTCTCTTGGTCATTGCGAGTGTCATCCTGCTGAGAGTTTAGCTTTTAAGTTAAAGACGATTTGGAAAGTGCGTTGTGAATCGGTCGCGCCTTCTGGGAACGGCGGCAACTTCCTCACTTTGTTCAGAGCGGCCTGGACGGATTTATCCATGGCCCGCGTGGAACCTGACGTGATTCGCGCTGAAATGATCGTGCCGTTGCGAGCGACGACGATTTCGACTTCGGTGTCCGAGGTGCTGTCGCTCACGCCATCGGGCGGCACCCAGGCGCGATGATAAATTCCGCCGACGACACCTTCATAACCGCCAAAGGATTCACCTCCACCGCCCTGACCGACTTTGCCGATGACGGTCAGTCCGGAAGTTTTGTCGCCAATGCCACGCACCACTTCCGAACCGATCTTTCCCAACGCACGTTTTACAGAATTGTTGTAGGCGATCGCGGCGGCCTGCTCGTCAGCGGCGTCCTGCGCTGCTTGTTTTGCCTGCTGCTGTTTGCGTTGCGACTTCAGCGAAGTGGTATGGGAGATATCGACATTGATCTCGTCGGCCGATTTCAGCTTCTTCGGACTTTTTTTGGGGATCAAAACTTTTGGATGAGCCGATTCAATCGGTTGAAAATCGCTCAGGTCTGGCTCGGGCTCGGGACGCTTGACCGGTTTCGGTTTTTCAGGAACCGGCTCGGGTTTAACAACTTCAGGTTTCGTCGGCTTAACAGGTTCGGGCTTGGGCTGTTCAATAGCCTTCGGTTGCGCTGGTGCGGCTGCGGGAGCGGGCGTTGCTGCAGCAGGTGCGGGAGTGACCGCCGGCGCAGGAGTGCCGCCACCAGCTTCTGCTCTATCGAGGATTATCGACGGAATGAAGTTAACGATTGTCGTGTCTTGCTTGGGCGGCTGCCCTTGAAAAGCGGAACTCGCCACCACAATCAGCAGCAGTAAGCCGTGCATGCCGCACGCTCCAACCAAACATTTTTTTTCGAATCGCGTCATTTGTGATCCAAAGGCGCTGTGCGCACTGAGAACGACGTAATCTTATTTCGCGTACACGCATCAATCAGCCCGGCGACATAGTTCCAGGTCGTCGCCTTGTCGGCGCGCATGTCGACAATCAATTTCGGGTTACCACGAAAATCACGAGTCAACGTTGCTTCCAACTGCGCCAACGTCAGTTGCCGTCCTTGCAGCCAATAGCTTCCGCGCGGTGTGATTTCGACGACGCGGATGTTGCGCCGGTCGATATTGCGCTGGTCGCTGGTGCCGCCATTGGGCAATTGCAATTCAATCGTCTGCTCCAGCAACGGGCGCGTGATGACGAAAATGATGAGGAGCACGAACGCGAGGTCGAGCAGCGGGGTGATGTTGATGTCGTTCAACGTCACCAGCGAATTGCGTTGGGAGAAACGGCGCATGGTTATTGCGGAAAGCTCCAAGTTCCAACATCCAAGCTCCAGAGAAACTTCAA
>JAQGOW010000449.1 GCA_028293405.1 Verrucomicrobiales bacterium | reverse complement strand
TCTAAAACTTTGGCGAGCGTTCGTGCAAGTAGCGTCTTGCCCGATCCGGTTGGCCCAATCAGCAAAATGTTGCTCTTCTCGATGTCGACTCCGGCATGAGACGAGCCGAGTGCAGCCTCCGAGTTTTCCTGCAGGATGCGTTTGAAATGATTGTGGACGGCCACCGACAACGTTTTCTTGGCATGCGGTTGTCCGATGCAATGGGTGTCGAGGTGACGATTGAGCTCGGCCGGTTTTGGAATGTTGAACTTCGGCAGAGTCTTTTTCGAGTCTGCCGAGAGCTCTTTATCCAAGACGGATTTGCACAGCGTGATGCAGTTGTCGCAGATGTAAACGCCCGGTCCAGCGATGAGCTTTTTTACTTCGGCGTGCGACTTTCCACAAAAGCTGCACAGGGTGATATTGCTTGGCCGCGCCATTATTAAGCTATTTTCGCAGGCGCATTACCGTCCGTCAAACCGGGAATTTGCTTGCGGGACTGCACTACTTCATCGACAAGCCCGTAGGTTTTCGCCTCGTCGGAACTCATGAAATTGTCCCGGTCGCAATCTTTCTCGACTTGTTCGATCGGTTTGCCGGTGTGCTTGGAAATGATCGCGTTCAAGCGGTTCTTGAGCTTGAGCATATATTTAACGCGAATTTCGACATCGCTGGCCTGGCCTTCGGCACCACCGAGCACTTGGTGAATCATGATGTTGGCGTTGGGCAGGGCAAAACGTTTGCCTTTGGTGCCGCCGCAGAGCAAGACCGCGCCCATGCTCGCCGCCTGGCCGATGCAATAGGTGTTCACGTCGCACGTGAGGAATTGCATCGTGTCGTAAATCGCGAGGCCGGCCGTGACGCTGCCGCCAGGCGAATTGATATAGAGATGGATGTCCTTTTTCGGATCGCTCATCTGCAGGAACAACAATTGCGCGATGATGAGGTTGGCGACCATGTCGTCGACCGGCGTGCCGAGGAAGACGATGCGATCAACGAGCAGGCGGGAATAGATGTCGTAACCGCGCTCGCCGCGACCGGTTTGTTCAACAACCATTGGTACAAGAAAATTATTCATACGAGTCAAAATAAAACTGTCGGTGCAAACTAGTCTCCGTAGGGGAACGCGTCAAGTAGCGGGCTCGGGTTTTGGCTTAGGAGATTGTGTTAGCCACAGATTGAAACACGGATCGTTTTCAATCTGCGTTTCATCCAGCGCTAAAATAAACTACCGCTTCACCCACGCGCTGACGAATTCGCTCGCGTCCATTTTTTCCAACGAGGCGCGATCATTGAACATTTTGACTAACGATTCGCTGCGTTGCGCGTCGAACTGCGTTTTCAGGTTATCTGTCGCTTTCTGGATAAGCAGCGGGATGCCTTCTTTGCGGCGCCGACGGTGGCCGACGGGATATTCGACTTCCACGCGGTCAGTCGCTTTGCCGTCTTTGAAGAACACTTGCATGGCGTTGGCGATAGAGCGTTTGTCGGGTTCGAGATATTCGCGGCTATAACGTTTGTCTTCGGTGACGATCATCTTCTCGCGCAAAGCGTCGATGCGCGGGTCGGACGCGACTTTGTTTTCGTAATGGTCGGCGGTGAGTTCGCCAAAAATCAAACCGATCGCCGCCATATACTGAAGGCAATGATCGCGGTCGGCCGGGTTGTTCAGCGGGCCGCGTTTATCAATGATGCGGATGGCGGATTCGTGTGTGGTCATTTCGACGCGGTCGATATCAGCAAGGCGGTCTTTGACGTGTGGGTGCAATTTGAGCCCGGCTTCGACAGCCGTTTGCGCGTGGAACTCGGCGGGGAAACAAATCTTAAAGAGCACGTGTTCCATCACGTAGCAGCCGAACGGACGGGCGAGTTTGATCGGTTGCGATTTGAAGAGGACATCGCAAAAGCCCCACGTTTTTGCGGTAAGCACGGACGGATAGCCCATTTCGCCTTTGAGCGACATAAGCGCGTGGGTGACAGCGCGCGAGGTCGCGTCGCCAGCGGCCCAGGATTTGCGGGAACCTGTGTTCGGCGCGTGACGATAGGTGCGCAACGCACCGCCATCGGCAAACGCGTTGGAAACGGCGTTGATGATTTGGTCGCGGGTGCCGCCGAGGAGTCTTGTCGCGACCGCAGTCGAGGCGATGCGAACGAGCAACACGTGATCGAGACCAACGCGGTTGAAACTATTCTCGATCGCGAGCACGCCTTGGATTTCGTGCGCCTGAATCATGGCCGTGAGAATATCGCGCACGGTGAACTTCTTTTTGCCTGAACGCGTGAGGTAATCCGTGACGGCCAAAATTGCGCCGAGGTTGTCGGAAGGATGGCCCCATTCGGCGGCGAGCCAAGTGTCATTGAAATCGAGCCAACGAATGATCGTGCCGATGTTGAACGCGGCGGCAACGGGATCGAGTTCGTAGTTAGTGCCGGGAACGCGCGCACCATTCGGCACTACCGTGCCGGGAACGATCGGGCCGAGCAGTTTCGTGCAAGCGTCGTAATTGAGCGCCAGAATACCGCAACCCAAAGTGTCGAGCAGGCAATATCGCGCGGTTTCGTACGCTTCGTCGCTGAACTTTGGCTCTGCACAAACGTAATCGGCGATTTGCGTAAGAAGGGTGTCGGCAGGCGGACGGACGTTGCTGATGTGTGAACTCATATGGTTGTGTCAGTAAATGGAATGGCCGGCGAGTGGGCGGAGCCGACCTAAAAATTTTGGTTATGCGTCCAGAACCAGGTTGGTCCGCGGCTTGCAAACGCAGGTCAGGCACGAACCGGATTCGGCATCGGCGCCGTGTTCGGTGAGATAATCGACCGCACCGGATTTGATAGCGACCAGGCAAGTACCACAATTTCCGGCGCGACATCCTGATTCAATTTTGATGCCGTGTTCATCGGCTAAATCAAGCAACGAGCCGAGAGACGGTTTCCACGTCGCAGTTTTGCCTGAACGACTGAATGTAATCTGCACTGCAGTGGCCGTTGCGGTCTCGCCTGTCGGTGGGGCGGCGGCGGCTTTTTTGACGGTCGCCGGCCCGAAGGCTTCGAAGAACACTGCGTTATCCGGCACGCCCCATTCTTCAAGCCCGTCGGTAATGCTCTTCATGAACGCGCCCGGGCCGCAGATGTAAAATTCAAAATTGTTCGAGGGCAGCACCTTCTTGAAAAGATCCACGCTCACGCGCTCTGAATGGTGATAGTCGCGGCCGTGTGTGTCTTCCGATGCCGGTTTGCTGTAGCAAATTTGCAAATGAAAATTGTCGTACTCAGCGGCGAGGCGTTCCAACGTTTCCTTCTGGATGTGGTCCGCGCGATTGCGGGCGCCGAAGAAGAACCAGACATCGCGCTTATCGCCGCTTTCCAAAATCGCATGCGCCATGCTCAACATCGGGGTAATGCCAACGCCACCGGAAATCAAAACGACTGGCGCGGCTTTGGCGGCGAGGTCGATGCAAAAATTTCCACCCGGCGCTTTGACGTCGAGAATGTCGCCTTCGCGCACGTTGTCGCAAAAGTACGATGAGGCGCAACCATGCGGAACCCCCGGAACATCGCTGGGAGCGCACGCGCGTTTGATCGTCACGCGGTAGTAATCTTTGCGATGACAATCCGAGAGCGAGTAACAGCGGATGACCGGCTTGTCGCGCCCGGGGATGTCCAACTGGAACGTGACGTATTGGCCGGGTTTAAACGCGGGTAACGGTTTGCCGTCGTGCGGCGCGAGGTAGAAGGAGTAAACGTCGTGACATTCGAGGACCTTGCGGGCGACGCGGAATTTGCGATAGCCGTTCCATTGCAATTTGACCTGCTCAGCGTCCTTCGCTTTAAGAGCAGCGGCTTTGACGAGGAGTTGGAGTCGCTGACGAGAAAGATTCTGCTGCTCGCGTTCGTAGAACACGCGCCGCACCGACGTGAAAAAAATCAGCAGGATTTGAGCAGCCAAAGCCGCCACGATCAGGAACCCAACACTGACGCCCACATTGCCGGCAAAAGCGGTCTGCAACTTTGCGATAAGGGATTGCATTAGCCAGTGCGAATGTTAAACAAACATGCGTGTTGAGTAAACGTTTCTCTCTCAGTAGCAGCCGAGGTAACGACGCTCTACCTTTGGTGCGGGAATCACTGTTGCTCGCATTGTTCCTGCTCTCGTCGACGGTCGTTGTTGCTTCTGAAACCAACCAGTTTCTCGGCGCGCAAAGCTGTGCGTCGTCGAGTTGCCACGGTGGCGCGGATACGAAGAGCAATCAGAACCTGATTTGGTCCCAACACGATCCGCACTCGAAATCGTTCGCCACACTCATCACCGCTCGGTCCGAACGCATTGCCGAATCGCTCAACATCACCAACGCCGCCAAGAGTTCACGTTGCACCGTTTGCCACGCGCCCTTTGCGACTGTTCCAGCTGAACTCGCCGCAACCATTCTCGATCCAGCCGAAGGCGTTTCGTGCGAAAGCTGTCATGGGATGGCCAAGACGTGGTTGCGCTCGCACACGCGCAAAGATTTTGCGCATGCCGACAAAGTGGCGAGCGGCATGCGTGAGTTGCGCAATCTCTCCGATCGCGCCAACGCCTGCGTCGCCTGCCATCAAAACGTCGATGCCGACCTTCTTACCGCTGGTCACCCGGAGCTGATTTTCGAACTGGATGGCCAGTCTGTTTCTGAACACAAACATTGGCAGGAGCAAACGAATTGGTCGGGCGCTCAAGCGTGGTTCATCGGGCAACTCGTCGCCGCGCGCGAAATCAACTTCGACGCTGCGAAGACACAAAACCCGAAACAACAGGAACGCGCTGCGGCACTGAACTGGTTGTTGTCTCAAACGTTCGAACCACTGGGGCCGAACTTGCCGGCATTCAGAAAATTCATATTCAGCTCGAAAACGATCAACTACTTCGAAAGCTGGAATGCGATTGCGAAAGAAGCGGCAGAAGTAAAGTGGACGGCAAAAGAAACCCGCGACTGCCTTGTGCGTCTGGCGCAAACCTCAAAAGATTTTCGCGACGCCAAACTCGCTCAACCCGTTCAAGCCCGGCGCGCCGAGCGATTGGTCCTAGCGCTCGACCGTCTCCTGCTTGCGACTAAGTGGAAGAACCAAAAAGCCAGCGCTGAGTTGGACAATCTTTTCAAACTGGCTCAATCACTTCCAGATTTCGATCCCGCCCAATTCGCGACAAAACTCGACGATTTCGCACAATTGATCAGTGCTGACACACAACCTGCGAGCCACTGACCGGGTCGTAATTTGTACAAAGAAAAACGGCCGACGCAGGAAGCATCGGCCGTTTGATTTTAAAAACGAATTAAGCAGCGTT
>JAQGOW010000432.1 GCA_028293405.1 Verrucomicrobiales bacterium | reverse complement strand
TTTGCCGGCCATGTCGGGACGGTTTTCTTTGTTCTCGCCGTCGGCCCAGTTCGGATACAAGCCATTATCATCAGCCCATGTGCCGACACCGCTCCCGCCTCGCCCTCCCGGGCCTGATTTGCGCTGACCAGCGCACATTCCGTTGCCTAGTCACCTACCGCCTTTCTTGCCGCACCACGGACATTCACCAAACGCCTTACGACTAGCGATGGCGGTCTCCGCTTTGTTCAACGCTTCGAGCGACGCCATCATCGATTGCGCGTCCTGCATCTGTTCCATGGCGTTCTGCAATTCTTTTGAAGCGCTGGCAAGCGATTGGGCGGCGTCGGACTTTTGTCCGTTCTGCATTTCCTTGGTCGCTTGCTTTAGAAATTCTGCGGCCTTGCCGTAAGGACTCGCGGGATCGACTGAGCGCGCGACTTCGTTCAACATTTTCTGAGCGTCTTCCTTGGAAAGCTTGCCCGATTTCAGCTGCTCGATCATTTTCTGCAAACTCTGTTGCGCGGCCTCGGCTTGGCCGCGTGCCAATTGTTCGGGCAAGTCTTTGCCCATTTCAGCGGCTTGCTTCTGCATCGCATCGAGGGACTTTGCCATCTCGTTGAGCTTCTCCATGTCCGTCGTGGCCGCGTTCATGTCTTTGGCGAAGTTTTCAGTTTCGCCCTTCTTCAACGCATCGATGGCGGCGTCCAGATTGGGAATTTGCTGGCCCATCTCCTTTGCTTCCTTGTTCAAGTCAGAAAGCATTTTCTCCATTTGCGCTTTGGCGGCACTTGCCTGAGCGGAACTATCGTTGGGCATGGCCGCCGCGGCTTTTTGTGCTTCCTGCATTTTCTGATTCAACTTGTCCATCGAATCAGCCTTGGCCTTGTCGCCGAGAGATTTTTGCAGCGCGTCGATTTTCTTTTGCAAATCAGGAAGCGTGTTACCGCCTTTGTTTTCATTGCGCGCAGAACGTTCGAGCGCTTTGTAGGCCGGGCTCTTGGCCAGTTCCTTCATCTGCGATTTCAACTGCTCCTGGACCTTGGCGAGATCTTTCAGAGCGTCACTGCGCGTGATTGGATTTTTGCTCAACTGGAGTCCAACCTTCTCCACGTTTTCGACCGCTTTATGAACCGGCTCCATCACGGGCGTGCGACTTTGCAAATTTTGTTTGGTCAATTCGACGAGCTTGTCACCGACCGCTTTGATGACTTCGGCATCTTGTTTTTTGTCCAGGTACGCTTTGCTGCGGTATTCGGGAACGAACCCCAAACCAGCGCAGATGGCGAGAACGAGGAGCGACCAACGGCTGATGCGCGGCAGTTGAAACGGAATCAATTTGCGCGGATCGAACTTGGCCACGAATTTCGCGGCATCAGCAATCAGAAGCTGACGCCAACTTTCATCGCGATTGCCTTCGGCCATTTCCAGAGCGGTGCTGAGGCGTTGTTGCAGGTTTTGCTTTTCATCCAACCAACGCGCGGTCTGGGCAATCGTCGGTCGATGGAACCAGCCATAGAGAAATCCTGCGATCACGCAAACAAGGGCGGCGATCCCGGCAATCGGCAAAATGGTGAACGGAACAGGGGCGAGTTTGTAAATAGAGAGAGCGACGAGCCAGACGAGTGCGCCGATGAAAACGCCGCGCCACAAATTGACCCATGCGCGCTGCAACCGGCGTCGGCGCACAGCCCGCACCAAGGCGGCTTCAATGGCTTGAAGTTCGCTCATTCCTTACTTCAAGTGTGCTCCGGTGTTTCCGGTTTCGCCAGTCAAATATGACTGCGCGGATCCAGCAAATGCTGCGCCTTGGCCGCATTCTCATTGGAAACATTCACTCCTTGATTCACAATCACCCCCGACATGAAAGTGCTTCTGCAGCGCAGAGTTCTCTATATCGCCATAATCAATCGAATTGAAGACACGCTACCGGTCTGCGAAGCATTGTTGGCGGGCGGTCTCGACATTCTCGAAGTGCCCCTGCGAACCAGTTGCGCGCTGGCGAGCATCACCGCGATTCGGAGAACGTTTCCGCAGATGCATGTCGGCGCAGGCACGGTGCTTTCGACCGATCAACTCAAGCAGGCTATCGATGCTGGAGCAACGTTCGCCGTCGCTCCCGGTTTGAATGAAAAAGTGGTTAACGCCGCGCGCGATTTAAACATCCCTTTCGTTCCCGGCGTAATGACGCCTACTGAAGCTGACCGTGCGATTGAGTTCGGGTGTTTCATTCAGAAACTTTTTCCTGCGTCGATTCTTGGAGGACCGGCGATGCTGAAGGCCCTCGCCTCACCCTTCGCACACACTGGCGTGAAGTTTATTCCGATGGGCGGCGTCAGTCAGGCGAACGCAGCGGAATACCTTTCCATGTCGGCGACAGCGGCGATTGGCGGCACGTGGCTTGCGGATCGGAAACTGATTGCGGAGAAGAATTGGGCGCGGATCACGGAATTGACGAAAGAAGTAATGACACTCGCTGCGACCGTGAAGCCGCAGGATTAAACGGGGCAGCATCCGGAAGCGGGAGATCTTAACCGGTCCCGAATAACACATCTGCGAATGTGGACCTTCCTATTTCGAGCGGAGTTTAATGCGCACGATCTCGCCTGGCACCCACAACCGCATGCGAGGACCCCAGGTGCCGGTGCCTCGGGAAACGATCGCGGTCAGGCCGTTTACATCGTAGCGGCCGGAGAGCAACCGATAGCGTGAGCGCACCAGATATTTGAACGGCCAAATCTGACCATTGTGAGTGTGGCCGGAGAGCATCAGGCCGACTCCGGCCGCGGCGGCTTTCTCGGCGTCCAGCGGGGAATGGGAAAGAAGGATTGTCGCTCCTGATGCGCGGTTGGCGAGCGCGTGGTTTATTGGATGGTCGGCATCCGTGAACGGTGCGCGCGAAGTAAGGTCGTCGACACCGGCGATGTTTAATCCGCGCGCGGCTTGTTTGCTGGCATCTCGCAACGCGGTGAAGCCGGCGTTTTCAAATAACGCGATGGACCTTGCCAGGCCGGCGTAGAACTCGTGATTTCCTGACACGGCCCAAACACCCAAAGGCGCTCGCAATTGTTTGAGGGTTTCCCGTAGCGGTTCGACGCGTCCAACATTTCCATCCACCAAATCGCCGGTGATGACGACGATGTCCGGAGACATTGCGTTGACGCGCGCGATCAGTTTCTGCAGCCACTGTTTCCCGAGAATGTTTCCCAGGTGCAAATCAGAAAGTTGCACGAGGACTTTCCCGTCAAGCTCGCGTGGGAGGCCGGGCAGGGCGATTTCGTAGTCGGTGAGCGTTGGAGGGCGGAATCCTTGCACTAACGCTATTGCACATAGGCACATCGCTGTTACGACAGCGCCACTGCGAATGCTCGTGGTTGCTTGAGGAAAGAGATTGCCGCCGAGCGTCACAACATCCCCGACGAGCAAACACCAGAACAGCACAAACGCGACGCCAACCCAGTTAGCGGCCAGGTATTCCAATGGCCAGACGAACCGCTGCAATCCTTTCGAATCTAGAATACGTGCGGCCGGGTAGCTTAGCCAAAGGAGGCCGCGATGACGCCGAGGGCCAGCGGTGAAACGTGATGTGCAATCCACGGCACGCTCGACAGCCGCCAAAAGACATAGGCATGCAGTGCGCCCCACACCGTGAGGAAAATCGCTAGGAACAAAGCCATTGGGCACTATAACGAATGCGAACAGCTGGTTCAAAGACGGGCTGGTGATAATAATGGAACGATTCGAATGGCTCCGGTGAACCAATTAGCGGGCCCTTTGCTGGATCCTTGTGAACCGCTCTTTGCCTGACTTACATCACTGCTCATCGGAAACCGATTTGCATAAGCGACTGGTTTGGTGCAAGTTCGATAACGCGTCTCAACGGCGCCGCAAAAGCACGCTTTGCACGTGCGGGCGAACCGCCGCTTGAATTTTTTCGCAGTATTCAGGTCAACGATCTAGAAGGAAACTTATGTCAGACGAATCTAAATGCCCATTTAACCACGGATCGAGCAACGCCCGGACAGTGAGCGATTGGTGGCCGAATCACCTCCGCGTCGAGTTGTTGCACCACCATTCTTCCAAATCGAATCCGATGGGGAAGGACTTCAACTATCGCAAAGAATTTCAAAGCGTTGATTACGTGGCGTTGAAGAAGGATATCGCGGCGGTCATGACGGATTCACAGGATTGGTGGCCGGCGGATTACGGTCATTATGGGCCGTTGATGATTCGTATGGCCTGGCACGCAGCCGGCACCTATCGCACTGGCGACGGTCGCGGCGGCGGTGGACGCGGACAGCAGCGTTTTGCGCCGCTGAATAGTTGGCCGGACAATGCGAACCTCGACAAAGCGCGTCGGTTGTTGTGGCCGGTGAAGATGAAATATGGGCGCAAAATTTCGTGGGCCGATTTGTTGATTCTCACAGGCAACGTCGCGCTGGAAACGATGGGCTTCAAGACGCTCGGTTTTGCAGGTGGTCGTGAAGACACATGGGAACCGGATCACGATGTTTTTTGGGGCCGTGAAGACACGTGGCTCGGTGACAAACGTTACAGTGGCGATCGCGAACTCGTCGCGCCGCTCGCTGCGGTGCAGATGGGATTGATTTATGTGAACCCGGAAGGCCCCAACGGCAATCCGGACCCGGTGGCGTCGGCGCGCGATATTCGCGAAACATTCAAACGCATGGCGATGAACGATGAGGAAACTGTCGCGCTGATTGCCGGCGGCCATACGTTCGGAAAAACACACGGTGCCGGTCCAGCGACTCATGTGGGAGCAGAACCTGAAGGTGGCGATATCGCCAATGTTGGCTTGGGCTGGCATAGCACTCACGGCACCGGCCATTCTGGCGACGCCATCACCAGCGGCCTCGAAGTCACGTGGACAACCACGCCGACGAAATGGAGCAATAACTTTTTCGAGAACCTGTTCGGTTTCGAATGGGAACTGACCAAGAGCCCGGCAGGCGCGAATCAGTGGGTCGCAAAGAACGCCGAAGCGATCATCCCCGACCCGCACGATCCGACGAAGAAGCGCAAACCAACGATGCTGACGACCGACCTCGCGCTGCGGTTTGATCCGGCGTATGAAAAAATCTCGCGTCGGTTTTTGGCGAACAACAACGAATTTGCAGCAGCGTTCGCGCGTGCGTGGTTCAAATTGACGCATCGCGATATGGGACCGCGTGCTCGCTACATCGGGCCCGAAGTGCCGAAGGAAGAGTTCATCTGGCAGGACCCGATTCCGGCGGTGAACCATCCGTTGATCGACGCCAAGGACATCGCAGCTCTAAAGAGCAAGATTTTGGCTACAGGGTTGACGGTGTCGCAACTCGTCACGACTGCTTGGGCTTCAGCTTCGACGTTCCGTGGTTCCGACAAACGTGGCGGTGCCAATGGTGCCCGCATTCGTTTGGCCCCGCAGAAGGATTGGGAAGTGAACCAACCTGGACAACTCGATCGAGTGCTGAGCGTATTGACCGGCATTGAAAACGAATTCAACAACGCGCAGACTGGCGGGAAAAAAGTTTCGCTCGCAGACCTGATTGTTCTCGGCGGTTGCGCCGGCGTTGAGCAGGCGGCGAAAAATGCCGGACATCCCGTGACCGTGCCGTTTACGCCCGGACGCACCGATGCTTCGCAGGAACAGACCGACATCGAGTCGTTCCAGGTTTTGGAACCGATTGCAGACGGGTTCCGCAATTATCTGAAGCACACTTACAAGATTCCGTCGGAAACGCTGCTGATCGACAAGGCACAGTTGCTCTGTCTGACATCGCCGGAGTTAACGGTGCTTCTCGGAGGTATGCGTGTCCTCGGCACGAACTTCGCGCATTGCCGCCACGGCGCGTTGACCAATCGGCCCGAGACGCTCACGAACGATTTCTTCGTGAACCTCCTCGACATGTGCACCGATTGGAAACCGATCTCAAAAGACGACATGCTGTTCGAAGGCCGCGACCGCAAGACTGGCAAAGTGAAATGGACCGCCACGCGGGTTGACCTGATCTTTGGCTCCAACTCCGAACTCCGGGCTCAAGCGGAAGTCTACGGAAGCTCGGACGCACATGAAAAGTTCGTCAACGACTTCGTCGCCGTCTGGAACAAGGTAATGAACTCAGATCGTTTTGATTTGCCGGCATAATCGTTAAAACAAAAAGGCGCCGAGTTTTGCTCGGCGCCTTTTGCATTTTAAGTCTTACGCTTGTGGTGCAGACGGTGGCTCGGTTGGAGCAGCACCTTCCGCAGTGGGCGGCACTTCGGCTTCAGCGTCCTGCTTTTCTTCACTGATCACCGGGGCGATGCCTTGCAGCTTGTCGTCGCCTTCCAGGTTAATCAGCTTCACGCCTTGGGTGTTGCGGCCGGCTTCGCGAATGTCTTGCACGCGGGTGCGGACCATTTGGCCGCTGACCGTGATGAGCATGATTTCGTCGATGTCGTGCACGGTCAAAGCACCGGCAACGCAACCAGTTTTGTCGCTGGTTTTCATCGTGATGATGCCTTTGCCGCCGCGCGATTGTTGGCGGTATTCGCCGAAATCCGTGCGCTTGCCGATGCCACGTTCGGCGGCGACTAACAACGTCGCGTCAGGAACAACAATCGCCAGGGCAACCAATTCGTCGCTCTTGTCGAGATTGATGCCACGAACGCCCGTCGCAGGACGGCCCATTGAGCGGACATCGTCTTCGGAGAAGCGAATGCTCATGCCTTCCTTCGTGATGAGGACGACTTCGTCCTTGCCACTGGTCAAACGGCATTCGATCAACTTGTCGCCTTCTTCGATGCCGATGGCGATGATGCCGCCCTTGCGGATGTTCGAGAAGTCTTCGAGCGCCGTCTTTTTGACGGTTCCTTTTTGAGTGGCAAAGAACACGTGTTGCGACTGCGTCCACGTGATGTCTTCCTTGTTCTCGTTAAGCTTCGACTCAACGCGAATGAGCGCCGCAATTTTCTCGTCGGCTTGCAACTCAAGCAGGTTCGCGATACTGCGACCTTTCGACGTGCGGCCCATGTCGGGAACTTCGTGCACGCGCTCGACATAAACACGACCGGTGTTCGTAAAGAACATCAGGTAATCGTGCGTGCTCGCGGTGAACAAGTGCTCAATAAAATCTTCGCCCTCGCCGCCCGCTGTCGGTTCGCGCGTCGCCATGCCGATGACGCCTTTGCCGCCGCGCCTTTGCGCACGGTATTCGCTGACATTGGTGCGCTTGATCAGGCCCGCATGCGTGATGGTGATAATGACACCTTCGTTTGCAATCAGGTCTTCAATCGCGATTTCGCCTTGATCTGGAACGATTTCGGTCAGGCGAGGTGTAGCGTATTTCGACTTAATTTCCTGCAACTCAGCTTTGATGATCGCAAAAACACGGGACTCTTTCGCGAGAATGTCTTTGAGGTCGATGATGCGTTCCAAAAGCTCCGCGTATTCACCCCTGATCTTATCAACTTCCAGGCCGGTGAGTTGATAGAGGCGCAATTCCAGAATCGCATTCGCCTGCACTTCGCTAAACGAATAGCGACCGTTGATCAGGCGCGCTTCGCTGCGAATGACGACCGCGAAGTTCTCCACTTGCTGCTTCGTAAAATCAAACGCCAACAACTTGATTTTGGCTTCCTCTTTGTTGCGCGATTCGCGAATGATCCGGATGAAGTCATCCATGTTCGCGAGTGCGATCAGGTAACCCTCGAGAATTTCGGCGCGCTCGTCGGCTTTGCGCAATTCGAAACGCGTGCGGCGCAAAACCACTTCGCGCCGATGGTCGATGTAGCAATTGATGATCTCTTTGAGCTTAAGAGTCTTGGGACGACCATGATCAATCGCGAGCGCGTTGACCGCAAAACTCGTCTCGAGCGCCGTGTGCTCGTACAAATTGTTGATGACGACTTTTGCAATCGCGTCACGTCGGATGTCGACGACGACCCGGGTGTTTTCGTCGGATTCGTCTCGAATGCCGGTGATGTCGGTCAGGACTTTTTCATTAACCAACTCGGCAATGCGCTCGACCAAGGTGGCGCGATTGACGTTATACGGAATTTGCGTGATGACGATCGCTTCGCGCCCGTTTTTAAGTTCTTCCACGCCGATCTTGCCGCGAATCTTCACCGCGCCGCGGCCGGTCTCAAAATATTGTTTGATGCCTTCGACACCGCAAATAGTGCAGCCGGTCGGGAAATCCGGCCCTTTGATAAACTTCATCAACTCAGGGGTTGTGATGTTCGGGTTATCAATCTGGGCGCAAATCCCGTCGATGCATTCGCCGAGATTATGTGGCGCCATGTTCGTCGCCATACCGACGGCAATACCGGTGCCGCCGTTGACAAGCAAATTGGGAAAGGCCGCCGGGAAAACAGTAGGTTCCTTACTCGTTTCGTCGTAATTGCGGACAAAGTCGACAGTGTCTTTGTCCATGTCATACATGAGCGCGGCGCCCAGATGCGTCATGCGCGCTTCGGTATAACGCATCGCCGCCGGTGGATCGCCTTCGACGGAACCAAAGTTGCCCTGGCCATCGATGAGTCGCTCGCGCATCGCCCAAGGTTGGGCCATGTGGACGAGCGTCGGGTAAATCACGGCTTCACCGTGCGGATGGTAGTTACCGCTGGTATCGCCGCAAATCTTCGCGCATTTACGATGCTGCCTGTTGGGGAACAGGGAGAGATCGTGCATGGCGAAGAGAATTCGCCGTTGCGACGGTTTCAGACCATCGCGCGCGTCGGGGAGGGCGCGGGAAATAATGACGGACATCGAGTAGTCGAGGAACGAATTCTTAATTTCGTCCGCGACATTAATCTTCTCGATTTTTTCGTTAGCCGCATAAAGCGGGGTAGCACCAAACCCGGATGGTTGCTCCGGTGGGGGTGTCTTATCGTTTTCGTCTGGCATTTGAAATTTTAGCGTTGTTTGGCGCCAATCGGTTGGACTGGCGCATCATTTAAAACCAGAGCGGCCGTGCTCTGGTCCTGAAACTCTGCGATCTGACGGTCTAGTCGCTCTAGGTTTGCGAAACCTTTTTGTTCCAAATCGGTCAGTTCGGTATCGGACAAGGCGACGAGTTTTTCGTCACGCACCACACAAAAACGGGTGCCGAATTGGCGAGCTTTGCCGATAGCGTCGAGTTGACCCTTTTGCCATGCGCGTTCCGCGCGAATGTCCTCTTCGTCGAGCAAGGTGTCAGACCAGATGAAATCGACAGCGTTCATAGTCGCTCCTCCGCCGTTTGCAGGATGGCAGAGTAACTTCGGCGATCACGCACGGCCGTACGTCCGGCTTTGTGGACAGCAACGAGTCGAAACGCATCCTGTGAATTGTCGTAGAGCTTCCACGCGTCTGCTAAAGGTGCATAAATGTGAAAAAAGTTCTGAACGCTCCGTGTAAATCGTCGTCGCAAATCGCTCTCGTCGACGTGGTGACCTCTCTGGATAACCCTTCGACAGACGCGCTCGATTGACTGATCGGCGCTTTTGAGCCAAAAAAAGTATAGCTTAACGAAGTAGCCTTTGGCTTTCGCCGAGTGAATCCAACGTGCGGCGGTGCGGCCACTCATCGTCGTTTCCCAAGCAAAAGAAACCCCATTTGAAACAAGATTGTTGATTCGCTCCAAGGTCATGCGACCAGCCTCAGCCATTCGTGACGTAACACTTTCGTCACGCAATTCCTCCGCAATGATGTCGGCATTCACAAAGTCGACTACGCTGACTTCAGCGAACAAAAACTGTTTCGCAAAGGTCGTCTTTCCAGCCCCATTCGGCCCGGCTATGATATATAGCTGCGGCATCAAACATCCAAATTGCGCACATTCAGCGCATTGTCCTCAATAAACTGCCGGCGCGGTTCGACTTCGTCGCCCATTAGCTTCGTGAACATATCCTCAGCTTCCACCACATCGCTCATATCAATGCGAAGCAACTTGCGATTCGCCGGGTTCATCGTCGTTTCAAAAAGCTCCTTGGCATTCATTTCGCCAAGACCTTTGAAACGCTTGATTTCAATACCGCGTTTACCAGCGTCTTTGACACCGGCCAGAATTTCCGCAATCGAGAACAACGGCTTAACGTTCGCGCGCTCGCCTTCGCCTTCGACCAATTCGTAAAGCGGCTTGTCTTGCGCGGCGTAATGTTCGACGTTCAAACCCTTCGCACCGAGCAGCGCCAACAATTCCTTCACCGCTTTGCTTTCGTGCAACTCGACATGTTTCGCGCGCCGCGTATTGCCGCGCTTTTCTTTCTCGATGATCGATGTGTCCGTCTCTTCTCCGAACAATTTCAAATCGGGGTTGGCCGAGCCAAACTTCGCCAGTTCCTCTTCCGTGGGGAAGTAATGAACCGTCTCGTCGTTGCCGTCGCGCACTTTCACCAAATGGCGTGGGAATTCACCCGTCATCGCGTCACGTTTCTCAATGTAATCGCCGAAATCGCCGCCATGCCGGCGCAGCGATTGGACATATTTATCCAGCGTCGTGAGCAGCGCCAAAATTTCCTCAAGCTGTTTTTCGGTCAGCTCTTTGCCCGTCGAGAGATCGCGCAAACGCACGTCTTCGCTACCGAGCTGGATCAAAATTTTATTCATCTGCGCATCGTCATCGACGTATTCGATGCGTTTCTTGCGCTTGATCTGATAAAGCGGTGGTTGCGCGATATACACGTAGCCTTGCTTCACCAACTGCGTCATCTGCCGATAGAAAAACGTCAGCAACAACGTGCGGATGTGCGATCCATCGACGTCCGCGTCCGTCATGATGATGATTTTGTGATAGCGCAATTTATCCAGCGCAAACGCGCCTTCTCCTTCCCCGTCACCGATACCGGTGCCGATCGCCGTAATCATCGTGCGAATTTCCGTGTTCTGGAGAACCTTATCCAGACGCGCCTTTTCGACGTTAATCAGCTTACCGCGAATGGGCAAAATCGCCTGGAACTTCCGGTCGCGACCTTGCTTTGCGGAGCCACCGGCCGAATCACCTTCGACGATATACAACTCCGTATTCGCCGGGTCCCGATCCGAACAATCCGCCAGTTTCCCAGGCAAACCACCACCGGTCAGTGCACTTTTACGCACCGTATCGCGCGCCTTACGAGCCGCTTCACGCGCACGCGCCGCCATCAAACTCTTGTCGATCACCCTCTTGGCAATCTGTGGATTGCTATCGAAATGATGCATCAACCCTTCGTAAACAATCGACGACACCACGCCTTCGATTTCCGTGTTCACGAGTTTGACCTTTGTCTGAGATTCAAAACGCGGGTTCGGCAACTTCACGCTCAAAACGCACACAAGACCTTCGCGCACGTCATCACCCGAAATCGGTGGGTCCTTTTCCTTCAAGAGTTCATTGACCTTGGCGTATTGATTGATCGCGCGCGTCAACGCCGTGCGGAAACCGGTCAAGTGCGTGCCACCGTCAGCATTGGGAATCGAGTTTGCGTAGCAGAGAATCTGGTCGGTGTATGAGTCGTTGTATTGCATCACGCAATCGATCATCACCTCGTCCTTTTGACGGGCGAGCACGATCGCCTTCGGATGCAGCAATGCCTTGTTGCGACCGAGCTGCCGAACAAATTCTTCAATACCGTCCTTGTAGAAAAACGTCTCTTTCTTGTTCTCGACGCGTTCATCGGCGAGCGTGATTTCCACACCTGGATTCAAAAATGACAACTCACGCAAGCGATTCGCCAACGTGTCGAATTTAAACTCCGTTGTAATCGTGAAAATGGTCGGGTCTGGCTTAAAAGTAATCAACGTGCCGGTGCTCGTCGAAGTGCCGATCACTTCCAACTTCCTCATCGTCACACCGCGTTCGAACGCCATGTGATAAACCTTCCCATCGCGCGACACTTCAACCTTGAACCAATCCGAAAGCGCGTTGACGCACTTGGCGCCGACACCGTGCAAACCGCCGGAATATTTATAAGCGCCCTGGCCGAACTTCCCGCCCGCATGCAAATTCGTCAGCACCAGCTCCACTGCCGGCATCTTGAATTTCGGATGCATATCGACCGGAATCCCGCGACCATCATCGCGGATCGAAACCGAGCCATCGACATGGATAGCCACGTCGATCTTTTTGCAAAAACCGGCAAGATGTTCGTCGATAGAATTGTCGAGCACCTCAAACACGCAATGGTGCAAACCGCGCTCATCGGGGTCACCGATGTACATGCCGGGGCGTTTGCGGACGGCCTCGAGACCTTCCAATTTATCGATTTTTGACGAGTCGTATTTATCGCTCTCTGGCGCTGTATTCACTGTAAAAAAATTCTCACTTTCGCGGCCGAACAAACGGCCAAACCCCACTGTAGGTTTACTCAGTCTTTTTGACCAAAAAACTTTAGTAAAACCCCCCGTTTTCTACAACCTTTATATTGATGTTTTTTCCTCGAAAAAACGCCATTAGTTGTGGAGTTTTACCAAGTTGGAGTCTAGGTGTTGTGGTGCAACCCTCGTGATTCTGCTCACTTGAAACGACCTGCGGATTAACCCCGTTTTGGGCCAATTCATTAGATGATTTCTGAAGAAATTTGATCAGAAAAATTACCGCCTTGCAGCCCACGCCAACCCATCTGCTCCCGCGCCTGCGTTGATCAATTTCTGAACCGCAAAACTCTCGACATCAATGGCCGCGACTTGCTTGCTCGCGTCGCAAGAAACATAAGCCATTTTTCCGTCTGGTCTAATTAAAACGAACTGCGGCGTCTTCGGCACATCGACCGTCTTCACCACCGTAAACGTCTGCAAATCAACCGCCGCAACCTGGTGCAACTTCGGAATCGCAATGATCAACAACTTTCCATCAGGCGTCACGCCCGTGCCATAACCAAGCGCTGGTAAATCCACGCGATGCGCGACTTCATTCTTCTTCGCATCAATGACGACGAGTTGCGGCTTCGTTTGGTCCGCCGTGAAAACCCATTTATCATCGGGTGAAATCGAAATGCGCTGTGTCTTCGGTGAAACTGGAATAATTTTGGAAACCTTCTTCGCCTTGATATCAATCACCGAAACCGTGCCCGGCCCGACGTTCGCCGAATACGCCGTATTCCCATCGCTCGTGATCGCAAACATGTGCGACTCACTTTGGCCCGTCGGCATAGATCCCAAAACCTTCCACGACTTCGGATCAATCACCTGGATTGAGTTTTGAATTTCCGTCGATACGTAGAGCAGATGATTTTTCGGACCGATAATCGCGCAATGTGGCCGCACGCCTTTATGCAAATCGATCGTGCCCACCACCGATTTCTTCTCCAAATCAATCACGCGAATCAGCGAACCATCCGTGCCCGCTTTGCCGACGCCCGCGTTCCCGTAAATCGGCACAAACGCCAACTTGCCATCTGCCGACGCAATCACTTCATGCCCGGTCACACCATCTTCCGCAACCGCCGCCACTTGCTCGCCGGATTCCGGATCGATAATCGAAAGCGTGTGATCGCCCTTATTACAAACCAGCAGCAAACCCTTTGATGTGGCAGGTTGAGCCTCAACAGAAAAAGCAGTCAGCGCGGCAATCAAAAGCGAAACGCAAATCATCGAAGGTGTAGTCATGTTCGTTCAACGCGAAACTAAACGAATCCCCCGCAAACAACAATCAAGCGTTTGGTGTTAAAATCAATTTATAGTTCCTTCCGAACAACACTTCAGCTTACGTTTAGCCACAGGTGATATTCCTCCGCCAACTTGCCTTGCTGCTCATGCTCAGCACCGCCGCCTTGGCGCAGACAAATCAACCGACACATCTTCTTCCGCCAAAGTTGCTCGGCGTTAACACCGACGATTTTTCTCAAGACTCGACCAACACCATCGCCCTTCGCAAAAAAGCAAACGACCTCTACGACCAAAGCGACTTCGATGCCGCCGCAGAGTCGCTCGAGCAAGTCTCCAAACAAAACACCAACGACTCCGGTTCAGCATGGCGCCTCGGTTATTGCTATTATGACCAGGGCGATTTCGACGAAGCCACGCGCGCATTCACTGAATATGTAAAACTCCGCCCGCAGGTCGCCGAAGGCCATCAATGGCTCGGCATCTGCCTTGCGCGCGTCGATAAATTGGACGAAGCCGAGCGCGAACTATCCACCGCCATCCTTTTAAAGCCTGAGGACGCAGGTGCCCACGACGAACTCGGCTACGTCTACGAACGGCAGAGCAATTACGCAAAGGCCGCCACCCAATTCGATGATGCCGTTCGACTCGGTGGCGCAACCGAATACCGCTGTCGACACGGCGGCAGAGCGTATGCACGTGCCAAAAATTATCGGCGCGCCGAGTTTCTCTTGGAGAAGGCTCTCAAATACAATCCCACGAACATCGTCGTCGCTGAGTGGCTCGGCAGAAGTCAATTTCAACTCGGACATTATGACGATGCCATCGGCACTTTGACCAACGCGCTGAAAATCGAACCCACTAACTCTTTCCTTCAAAACTATCTCGGCCATTCCTTTCTCGCTTTGAAAAAATACGATCCCGCCGCTGACGCCTTCGCCAAAGCCGCGGCATTCAACCCGAGCGATGTAGGCGCCAAACAATCCCAAGCCCTCGCGTTAATCCAGGCCCACCGCATACCTGAAGCTATCAAAGTTTTAGAACCGTATTCCAAAACCAGCTC
>JAQGOW010000425.1 GCA_028293405.1 Verrucomicrobiales bacterium | reverse complement strand
TTTCGTAGGTGTTGGCGTGTTCTTCTGTGTCGCAATCGGACTCGCCTTGATGCCAAAGAATTCCGGCGAGCGTGCCGTCTTTGATAGCGAATTTGGCGCGCTTGACGGCGTTCTCATAAAGGTCAGCGCCTTTGATCCATCGGCTCAACTGTGTGCCACCGACAGCGGCGGAGACCAATCCGATCGTTACGGATGAATCTTTGTCGGCCATCGCTTTTGCAAATGCGAGGCCGGGACCGACGCCATGATATTTGTGCGGATCTTTTGTCAGGGGTTCGATTGCGGGTTGCCATGAGTTATTTGTCTCGAACATCAACACGCGCGCATGAGGGGTCTTATCTTCCTTATCGGTTTTGCCGCGACCAGCCATGTTCGATTGACCGATGAGTAGATAGATTTGCATCTTTTTGTTGGTCGGAAGTTTCGCAGGTTCACCCGCGCTCACAACGTTTGCGGCAGCGAGTAGTATAATGGCGATTGGCGCGAGGAATTTCATGTGCGGAGTATTTATTGAGTACGTCGATTGACCTTTTGGATCGAAGCCTGGTCGGTCGCTTTGATGAGCATTTCGTCGACGCACATGTAATGCGGACGCGTCGCGACCCAAACCATCGCTTCGGCGATATCTTCGGCGTGCAACGGTTCGGTGCCGACGTAAGGCTTCTTGGCTTTTTCTTTGTCGCCCTTAAATCGAACGATGGAAAATTCAGTTTCAGCGAGGCCCGGATCAATCGAGCAAACGCGAATATTCGTGCCGCAGAGTTCAAGACGCAACGTGCGCGAAATAAAGCGTTCGGCGGATTTCGCACCGCTGTAAGCGCCGCCGCCTTCGTAGACTTCGTAACCGGCGTAGGAGCCGACGTTGAGAATCGCGCTGCCGGGAATTTTCGGAATCAGCGGCAACACGGCGCGCGTGACGCGGAGCAGGCCCATGACGTTGGTTTGATACATCGCTTCCATGTCCTCATCTTTGAGGTCGGCGATTTTGTCGAGGCCGTGCGCGCCGCCGGCGTTGTTGATGAGGATGTCGATCGCGTTTGTTTTCGTTTTGGCGAAGGCGACGAATTGCTCAACGCTCGCCGTTTTCGAAACGTCGAGCGCATGAAAATGGGCCTGGGGTGCGCCGGCTTTTTTGCAATCGGCTGCGACTTGTTCGAGGCGATCGAGGCGGCGTGCGCCGATGACGATGTTGGCGCCCTCAGCGGCAAAGGCACGCGCGGCTGCTGCGCCGAATCCGCTGGATGCGCCGGTAATCAAAACCCATTTGTTTTTCAACGATGTTGCCATAAAAGGCGAGTTAACCACAGAGGCACAGAGACACGGAGAAAAAACTTTTCACTCTTTGCCTCTGCGGTTCATTTCGTGGTTCGGTTTTTCACGCGCATATAATGAAACAGATATTGCTGTGCGTAACCGGCGTGCGGGCCGAAATGCGTTTCGGTAAATTTCCGCAGCCGCTTCAGTGAAGCCCGGCGTTTTGGAAAGTAAAGTTGTTGGACTGCCTTCATAATCCAGACATCGATTGGAAACGCCTGATCGAAACCGTAAGCAAATAACAAAACGCAATCGGCGATTTTCACGCCGACGCCGGGGAATTTCAGTAATTGTTCGCGCGCCTGCACAAGCTTCATTTGATGCAGAGCTTCTAAACTGACTTCACCACTCACAACTGCCCGCGCGGTTCCGAGAACATACGGAGCGCGGAAACCCATTTTGCAGCCGCGCAGGTCGGCCTCGGTAAGATTGGCAATTCGTTGTGCCGTCGGAAAACTATATGCGGGTGCGTGTCCGATCGGCACCGGAAGCGAATCGCCGAACGTCTTACAAAGTGCCGCCATGATTTGCTGGATCTGAATGATTTGTTTTGTCGACGAGCAAATGAACGATGCCAAGCATTCCCACGGGTCTTGGCGCAAAAGGCGCAGGCCGCGACAGGAGTCGAGCGAGGCTTGCATCGGTTCGTCGTTTGGAAAGGTCTCGACGATGGCGCTGAGGTTTACATCGAGTTGTAAATAGTGATGGAGCCAAGTCCAATCGGCGACGGGCGCGGCAGTTTCGGCGAGAAGGTTTTTGCCTTCGGTGCGCAATCGAACCCAATGCTGGCCGATGACTCCTTCCCACCATCCGTCGATGTGCTTCCAACGAAAGGCCTGCCCGGAACTGAGCGTGGCATCGAGGTCGTAATCCTCAATAGGCACGGACGTTTGGTGCAGGTTCATCTGATGAAGCAAAAGTGGCGGCGCGAACCAAAGCAACTTAAAAAGTTTTCAAAAAGCACTTTTACAACTAGCCGGTTTTGCGTGGTTGTAGCAGGGTATCATGAAACATGAGTTCCAACCCAAAAGGTACTTTGGACGTGGCCACTGAGACAGTTTCTCAGCGCGCTTTCCAGAATTTGCTCGGCGACCTAACCGGTCTGCTGGAGCAGGTTGGGCGTCCGCCGGAACTGGTCGCTCTGGCGCCCGCGCTGAACCCAAAACTGATTCGCGACACGGACACGTTGCAGAAATTTTTGGAAGCTTACGTCGAGAGATTGCTCGTGCCCGTGGAACTGCCGGCGATTGCTCGAGCATGGACGCATGCATCGCGCGGGGAAACCCGAGAGTTGATTGCGCTGGATGGCGAATTAACGCGCGAGCCGTTGCTGACCTTTTTTGCGGCCGCTAGCAAGGAGATGGGGCAATTGCAATTGTCGGCATTGCGACCGATGCGTGATCAACGCGTGGTGCAACGATATTTGACGGCCATCGAAGCCGGCCAGGCGCAAGGCTGGCATACGTTGGTTTACGGCCTGAATTTATTGATTTACTCGGTTCCGCTTCGACAAGGGCTGGTCCATTACGCAGAGCAGACCATATTTTCACTCGCGGACATTGCATCGCGCCGCGTTGGACTTCCGGCCAAGGAGTGCCGGGACATTGCAGCCCGAGTTCTGACTGAGTTACCTGCCGCAATTGAAAAAACAATCGCGCCCCAGGAAGTGCGATTTGTCTGTTCGTAGTTGCGGCCCGCATCGGACCCGCTGATACGGAACTTCATCCAAAGTCGTTTTTTCTCGCGACGAGCGCGAGCGTTCTTCACAATACGCCGCCAATGGCAAAATCCTTTCTGAACGCTGGCGATTGGACAGTCATCATCGCTTATCTTGTCGGAATCATTGTGCTCGGTAGTTGGTTTGGCAAAGACCAGCGCAACACTCGCGACTATTTTCTCGGCAGCAAAGATATTCCGTGGTGGGGAATTGGGTTATCGATCGTCGCCGCGGAAACGAGCGCGTTAACGATCATTGGTGTGCCGGGGTTGGCCTACGGCGGGAACATCGGGATGATGCAACTTATCATCGGCTACGTGATCGCGCGCGTCATTCTCGCGATCGTTCTCGTGCCGCATTATTTCAAAGGCGAGATCTATTCAC
>JAQGOW010000392.1 GCA_028293405.1 Verrucomicrobiales bacterium | reverse complement strand
GTACCCTTGATGTCGCCGGAACTGCGCAATGGAATATCAAAACCGAGCGCGATCGCATCAGTATACGCGAGCTCAACCTGGTTGATATTTCGGCAAGGGCCGAGAATGCGCAGATTTGAAATCACGCGACTGCGCGGTCCGATTAAAGTGAGCGTTTCCTTCGCGGCAAACTGCCCGTCTTGGTAAAGCCATTTGAACGGCGTGAGCTTGTGTCCTGCGCCGAAAAGAATTTCAACGACCTCCTGGGTCAGATGACAATGACGGGCGCTGACGTTAACTACTAAAGCGTTTGGAGCCGATGCCGTGCGCGGCATAGCCTTGCCGAGGCGTTGATAAACAGCTTGGCGCACGTGGTGTTCGACCACTGCTCGATGAAGCGTGTTATTTGGAGAAGCCATATAACTTGGAACGTTTTAGAAACATTTTGACGTATCGTCAACATAAATGTTGCAAAACCTACCAAAACCTGCCAAAACATAGTCAAATGCAAGCAGAAGCGCGCCATAAGCGTATAACTGACTACCTGCACAAGGTGGAGTTCGCTTCCTTGGAGGAGCTTGCTAAACAGGTCGAAGCTTCGGTTTCAACTGTTCGGCGAGACCTCGGATCGCTCGAAACTTCCGGCCAAATCCGGCGCACTCACGGCGGCGCGAGGGTCGTAAATCCTGCGTCCGAAGAATTTACCTTCTCATTTCGCGACACCCGGCAGCTCGCCGAAAAAGAAGCCATCGGCAAAGCCTGTGCCGAACTCATCAAGCCAAACGAGACGGTCATCCTCGACGCCGGCACCACTACTTATCACGTCGCGCGCTATCTCGAGCCTAAGACGCCGCAAATCATCACTAACTCGCTACCCATCGCGAACCATTTCGCTGCCGCAAACCGTGTCGAGTTAGTCGTGTCCGGTGGCGTGATTTATCCTCGCCTCGGCGTTTTAGTTGGTCCCCTCGCCGTCGAAGCGTTCTCAAAAATCCACGCCGATGTCGCCATCATGAGCGCCGGTGGAATTACTTTGGAAGGCGTTACCAACTCTCACGGCCTGCTCATCGAAATCCAACTCGCGATGATCCGTGCGGCGCAACGCGTTATTTTCTGCTTCGACAGTTCCAAGATCGGTCGCCAATCCGTTTCGTTTTTGTGCAATCTCGATTGCATCGACACGATCGTCACCGATCAAGGCGCGCCCACCGAACTCGTCTGCGCCCTGCAACAAAAGGGCATGCAGGTGATCATCGCCGCCGCGCACTAATCGGCTCCCACGGTCCGGCGGAAAAACATTGCAACGCGTCCCCTCGCCGCTCATTTTCAACAAAAAGGTCTAAAGGAACAATGTCACTCGAAATCAAATCCCCAGTCCCGCAATCGGCTCAACACATCCTCAGCAACGACGCCGTTGCGTTCATCGAAAAACTCGTGCGCGAATTTGGTCCGCGCCGCAAAGAACTTCTCGCCGCGCGTGTCGAACGCCAGAAACAACTCGACGCCGGCATCCTCCCCGATTTCCTTCCGTCCACCAAACACATCCGTGACGATCGCACCTGGAAAGTCGCTTCCATCCCGAACGACCTTCAGGATCGCCGTACCGAAATCACCGGTCCGCTCGATCGCAAGATGATCATCAACGCGCTTAACAGCGGCGCGAAAGTGTTCATGGCCGACAGCGAAGACGCGACCTCGCCGACTTGGGTCAACCAATTGCAAGGCCAGGTCAACCTTGCCGACGCCGTCCGTCGCAAAATCGATTTCACGACTCCTGAAGGCAAAAAATACGCTCTCAACGAACGTGTCGCGACCATGATGGTCCGACCGCGCGGTTGGCACCTGCCCGAAAAACACGTTCTCTATAATGGCGAACCCATTTCCGGCAGTCTCTTCGATTTTGGTCTCTACTTTTTCCACAACGCCCGGCACCTCCTCGACAACGGTTCCGGCCCATATTTCTATTTGCCGAAACTGGAAAGCCATCTCGAAGCCCGCCTTTGGAACGACGTCTTCAACTTTGCGCAAGACGAACTGAAATTCCCACGCGGCAGCATTCGCGCCACCGTCCTCATCGAAACCATTGTCGGCGCATTCGAGACCGAAGAAATTCTTTTCGAACTCCGCGAGCACAGCGCCGGCCTGAATTGCGGCCGTTGGGACTACATCTTCAGCTTCATCAAAAAGCTGCGCGCTCATCCCAAGTTCACTTTGCCGGATCGTTCCCAGGTCACCATGACCGTCCCGTTCATGCGCGCTTACTGTCTGCAAGTCATTCGCAATTGTCACCGCCGCGGCGCTCACGCCATGGGCGGCATGGCCGCGCAAATCCCGATTAAAAATAATCCGCAAGCCAACGAAGAAGCCTTGGCAAAAGTTCTCGCCGACAAAGAACGCGAAGCCACCGACGGCCACGACGGCACGTGGGTCGCGCACCCGGGCCTCGTTCCCGTTGCGCTGAAAGCCTTCGACAAACACATGCCGCAACCGAACCAGATCAGCAAACTGCGCGAAGACGTCAACGTCACCGCCGCCGATCTGCTCTCCGTTCCGCAAGGCACCGTCACCGAAGACGGCATTCGCGGAAACCTGCGTGTGGGCATTCAATATTTGGAAGCATGGCTCGGCGGCCAGGGCTGCGTGCCTCTTTATAATTTGATGGAAGACGCCGCCACCGCAGAAATCTCCCGTTCGCAAATTTGGCAATGGCTTCACTACAACGTGGCCCTTGCTGACGGACGCAAATTCGACACCGCGCTTTACGACCAGTTGCTCAAAGAAGAATTGGTGCGCATCGAAAAAGAAATCGGCTCGGACCGTTTCAACAAAGGCCATTTCAAACGCGCAGTCGAAATTTTCACGCAAATTTCTAAGGCGCCGCAGCTTGAGGATTTTCTGACTTTGCCGGCTTATCGAGAGATTGATTAGTTCGACGGCACGGGAAAGCGGCAGAGGAGCCGAACGTCGGCTTCGCATGCCGCAGTCGAAGACGCTTCGCGACGTGTTCACGCATGTTTCGATTTTGGTGCCAGAATATTTCACGGGCTGTTATTTAGTTAGAGCCTCCTCACGTCGGCTGCTACGAGATGGAGAGAGGACGACGCAGCGCGATCGTCCCTACCCTTCAATAGCCGATGGTGATTTCCAGGGGGGCGCGTTTTTGTTTTGTTGCTTTCAGCGCGAGGCCCAATGCCCAGAAGCGGTCGGCGTGGCCGGCTTCGCTTCGGTCAGCGGTGAAACGGACGTTGCCGCTGGCGGTGGATTCTTTTTTGATGGCGCGAAGGTCGGCTCGGATTTGTGGGTCGCTGGGGATTTTTATGGTGCGGTCTTCGAAGGCCATTCGGAGTGGAAAGGCTAATTCTTCTTTCATGGCCTGGGTAAAGGTGACGCCTTCGACTTTGTATTTTCCGAAACGGTTTTGGGCGCGTTCGGTGAATTGGCGGCCGATGCCGGTTTGGTCGATGCAGCAGCGTTTGACTTGAGGTAAGCTGAGCAATTCGTAGAGACTCTTTTCCTGGACCTCGAACGGTGTTTTTTCGAACACATCAATGCCGCGCGTGAAGTAAGTGCTGCCGAATTTCTCGACGGCCCAGATGACGGTAAGGTCTTTGTCACGGCCGATGTCCACGCCGATGTACAACTCCGGATCTGCTTCGTTAGCGCATTTTTCCCAGTCGGAGCCATGTGCGTATTCGGCGGCGGTGATGAGGTCGTAGCTCAGGAAAGCGGATTCTTCGTCGGCGGAGATGCACATGTATTCCTGGTTGAAGGTTTCGATGTTGGCGCACTCGCGTTTCTTGAAGTTAAAGAAATCGGCTTCGTCCATTTGTTGAACGGGAACTTCGGGTGGGAGTTGGCTTTGGATCTTGTAGAGGAGTCCTTGATTGAGGGCTTCTTCAAGGGTGACTTTGTAGTAGCTAAATCCGCGCGGGTTGCCGTTGTGTTCGATTTCCATCTGCATGCGGTGAAACTCGGTGTCGGTGCCGCGCGGGGTGGAGAAGATGGAGACGGAACCGCCCCAGGTTGTGCCCGGCATGGCGACGGCGAGGAGTTTGGCTTGTTGTTCGTGGAGGGCGAGTTCGTCAATGACGCGATTGCCGCGTTTTCCGGCTTGAGCATCGGGATTGGAGGACAGGCTGTGGATGCGGGAGCCGTTGGCGAATTGAATGTAGTTGGATGCGCCGAAGCGGATGCCGAGGATTTTGTCGCCGTGTTGGCGGACTTTTAAGGCGAGGTGCTTGGCGAAGAAGCGGACGTCGCGCAGGTAGTTCTGGGCCTGGGCTTCATCGCGGCTGGTGACCCAGGTTTCGGTGGGGCCGAGAGCGTACGCGAGGCGGATGGTTTGGGTAAAGGCGTCGTTCCAGCTCCAGCCGATCTGGCGTGATTTGATGCAGAATTTGTATTTGGAATCGTCCGCAGCCCATCGCGCCTGGTCGGCCATGAGAAAGGTTTGAGGACGGATTTTGGCTTTGCCGACGAAGAGGACGTCGGTTTGACGGGTGTTTTTGATTAGGAGGTTGTTGGCGTCATGGATGTTCATATAAACAATCTTTTTTTTATGGTGTTAGGAGGTGTTAGCAGGTGTTAGGAGGTGATATTTTTGTCGGTTTTGTTGGGGTTTTCG
>JAQGOW010000361.1 GCA_028293405.1 Verrucomicrobiales bacterium | reverse complement strand
ATTGGCCTTGTTGATTTTATCAGGGCCGAGAACGCCGGAGTAAATCCAGCAACCGCTCGCGGTTGAACCGTCCGCCTTCAAGCGCGGATAGCCGTCGATCTGCGGACCGTGATGCGGTTTGCCATCGCGATCGAGGCCGAAGACGACTCCGTCGGCATTTGGTTGCGGATCGATATACCATCCATTGATCTCCGCGAGGACGGATTCCATGTGCGGTTCGCCATGTTCATCTTCCGGATACCACCAATCGAGCGCGCGCAAAGGCTCATCCATCGGATCGTTCGATTGCTTCGCCATCGCAATCAGACGCAATGCCAATTGGTGCATGAACCATCCTTCCGAGCGCGCGTCGCCCGGCGGATCCACCGCCTTCTGGCGACATTGCAACATGCGCTGCGTTTGTGTGAAGGCGCCTTCCTTTTCTGCGTGGCCGGCCGCCGGAAAAAGAAAAACCTCTGTCTCGATGTCTTCCGTCTTCAATTCGCCGCGCGCGACCTCGGGCGCGTCGCTGCGCCAAAACGTGGCGGCCTCGATCTCCACCATGTCGCGCACGACGAGCCATTTTAGTTTCGAAAGCGATGTGCGTTGGAAGCGCGAGTTTGCGGCAGCGACCGCCGGGTTCTGGCCCATCATGAACATGCCTTCCATTTTGCCGTCGGCCATGTCGTAGAGGTATTCGAAGAACGAATGATTGCCGGTGAGCTTCGGGACCCAATTGAAACCGAAGTCGTTTTCGGTCGTGGCGTTCTTTCCGTAGTAGGCCTTCATCAAACTGATGAAATACTTCGGATAATTATTCCAGAGACCGGTCGGCTTGGTTTGATGGGCCAGGTAATCGCGCAACGCTTCCTCGGTGCCATCGCCTTTAGGCATCGATATATAACCGGGCAGAATGTCGTAGAGGGTCGGGATATCGGTGGAGCCCTGGATCGAAGCGTGACCGCGTAGCGCGAGAATTCCGCCGCCCGGGCGGCCAATGTTGCCTAACAACAATTGCAGAATCGACGCGGTGCGAATGATCTGCACTCCTTTCGAATGTTGCGTCCACCCGAGCGCATAACAGATGGCGGCAGTTTTGTCTGGGCCGGACGCCTTAACGAGTGCATCCGCGACCTTGTGGAAGAGCGCCGGCGAAACCCCGCAAATCTTCTCGACCATCTCTGGCGTGTAGCGCGCAAAATGGCGGCGCAACGTTTGGAAAACGCAGCGCGGATGTTGCAGGGTCAGGTCGCGTTTCGGAAAGCTGAGTTTGGGCTCGCCCTCATACTCCCAGGTTTCCTTCGCGTAGGTGCGTTTCTCTTCGTTCCAGCCCGAGAAGAAGCCGGTCGCGCCTTCCTCGGTGTCGCGAAAATCTTCGCGCAGAATGCAGGAGGCATTGGTGAAGTGCTCGACGTAATCGCGGAAAAACAGGTTGTTCTCGATAATGTGCCGGACGAGCCCGCCGAGAAATGCGATATCGCCGCCGGCGCGCATCGGGACCCAGATGTCGGCGAGTGCGCTGGTGCGCGAAAAACGCGGATCGACATGAATGATGGTGGCGCCGCGCTCTTTTGCTTTCATGACCCAGCGGAAACCCACCGGATGCGCTTCGGCCATGGACGAGCCTTCGATCAAAATGCAATCGGCGTTGGCCAGATCTTGTTGCGCAGTCGTAGCTCCGCCCCGGCCAAAGCTGGTGCCCAGACCGGGCACCGTGCTGCTATGTCATATCCGCGCCTGGTTGGATATGCACACCATCCCCAGGCCCAGAGTGAATAATTTTCGGATAAGATAATTTTCTTCGTTATCGAGCGTAGCACCGCCCAGATGGCAGATCGCAGTCGTGTGGTTGATCGTCGCGCCCTCTTTTTTGTGCACAAAGGTCCGTTTGCGCGACTCCCAGACACGATCCGCTACCATGTCCATCGCGCGATCGAGCGGAATTTCCGTCCACTCTTACGCGCGCGGTGCGCGATATTTCATTTTTAGCTCGCGCCGATCGTGGGTGAGCAATTGATAGGAAGCTGCACCTTTCGGGCAAAGGTTTCCCTGGCTGATCGGACTTTCCGGGTCGCCCTCGATCGAAACTAGTTTGCCGGCCTTGTGATAAATCAGCTGCCCGCAACCGACTCCGCAGTATGGGCAAACCGATCGCGCGACCTGGGCATCGTCGATGCGCGCGCGCATCGCGCGGGTTTTCTCCGACATCGCCTCCAGCCCGGTGCCGTCCGCCCGCTCACGAATTTGCCGAATGAGCGGCCATGCCGACAACAAGCCTGTGAGCGTTGCCATATTATTTAATCGCTTTTGCGGTAGGCTTTGTCGCTACCTCTTTTGGGGGAAACGGTAAAGCCGTTCATATCAACTTATCCAGTGTGATCGGCAGATCGCGGACGCGTCTGCCGGTGGCATGAAAAATTGCGTTCGCCACGGCGGCGGGCACGCCGACGATCCCGATCTCACCGATGCCGCGCGCTCCTAGATCAGGCATGTGCGGATCAGGTTCGTTGATGAAGTCGATATCGAACTCCGGCGTGTCCGCGTGCACGGCTACGTGATACTCAGCCAGGTTCGGATTGACGACGCGGCCCATTTTCTCATCCGGCACGGTCGCTTCCATCAAGGCCATGCCGATACCGTAAAGCATTCCGCCGATGATTTGGCTTCGGGCCAATCGCGGATTGATGATTCGTCCCACATCATGAACGCTGACGGCGCGTTTCACTCGCACCTGCCCAAAAAGATCGACGTGTACTTCCACGAAAACTGCGCCGAATGATAGGAACGAAAACTTTTCCCGTTCCTCTTTGTTCGGCTCGGAGGTGAACTCGGCTTCAATTGGTTGCTGCCCGGTCTTCGCGAACAAATCCGAAAGTTGCGCAGAGTCGTTAGGCCAACTGCCGACCAGATCGATCACTTTCTTTTTTAGCCCGCTGCACGCCCCCATCACGGCGGGTGCGACACTCGCTGTTAGCCATGATCCGCCATTGTTCGGCGCTTCGGGAAATTGCGAGTCGCCGAGCTCAAAACGGATTTTCTCGATTGGAAGACCGAGCGCGTCCGCGGCGAATTGCGACATCCCGGTGTAAGTGCCGGTGCCGATCTCGTGGGTTGCGCTGCGAATGACAACAGTTCCGTCATTATTGAGAATCGCGACCGCGCCTGCCTTTTGCTGTCCCGCTGGATAAACTGACGTTGCCATGCCCCAT
>JAQGOW010000356.1 GCA_028293405.1 Verrucomicrobiales bacterium | reverse complement strand
AATTTCCTTTTGCACGTTGATAGATTTCCCGAACACTGTCCTCCACAACTCTTCCGTGTTCTGCTGGTAACGATTCGGCCCCTCCTCATTGAACCCTGGGCGAAACAAATCTACTGCATTCTGCAATTCAGCCTTCAGTTCCGATTCGGTTGGATGGCCCGTGCATTCGATAACGCGTCGAAATGCTTCGAGATCCTTTGGAGCAAGCCGATCTAATTTGCCGATCAGGATGTCAATCGGGTGCGGAAATGTCAGCGTCACATTATTTAGCCGAATAGCGCTCGCGCGTGTGCGCCAGCGTGGACTGGTGCGGAAACTCAATTCGAACCCCCCCTCCAGATAAAGTCCTCCATGTCCGCTATCCAAACCATGAGCGCGGATCAAAGGCCCGATATCCTCATCATCATCGGAAAAAATGTCGACGTCTGCGCTCAGTAACGTGCGATCGACCGTCAGTTGCAACGGCGCCGATCCATATACGGTAAAATGGAATGGTCGGTCGGTTGGGAGGCTCGCTGCGAATTGTTTCAAGAGTTGCCCGGCAGGCGCGCTCCAATCAACCTCCGCTCCCCACCAATTTTGCGTCGAGCTCATGTTTGCGGGCACCGCCTAAGTAGTAGAGAGCTTGCTCAATGAGCCGGTTCTCAACCTCTGGATCAACACTCAGCCGCTGTGCCAGGCGTAAATCGCGTCCATGCAATGGACCGCGCGCCTTTCGATACAAAAGACGCGCAGCAATCCGTGATTTGCGCCAACAGCGGCTCTGCTTCTGCGTCTGCACAACTGCAATATACGGATAACCCGCCAACTCGGTCAACTTGACAGATTGCGTCCGACAGTGCCCTCTACTACTTTGTTCCCGTCCTCGCGCTTGCCGTCGGCGGCTCCACGTTGGTCCGCTCCGGTTTCAGCGACCAGCCTGTCTTTAGACCAAGCACAAATATTCCAAGCGAAACCGATCCAAGAGCGAAAATTCCTTTCGCGTCGGTCGATTGGTTCGCGGTTAACTATTTGCCTCCTCCACCCACCGGCAACTCCACCTGTCGGGGTGACATCAGGTATGCGATCAAATCAACCCGTTGCGCCTCGGTCAATGGCTCCAACAATCCTTCCGGCATCAGCGAGAGAGAAGAGTTTCTCATTTCCTCGATTTCGCTTCGTTCCGTTGTCGTCGTCTCCGTCATTCCCTGGACAGTCAGTGTGCGTTCAGTTTTGTTCTTGATGATGCCGCTTAGTTCTCGTCCGTCTTTCAATGTCACGGTGGAGACTCGATAGTCCACGCCGACGATGGCGCTGGGATCGACAACGTTTTCGAGCAGATAACTCAAGTCGCTGCGGCCGGAGCCGGTGAGGTCAGGGCCGATTTTGGCACCTTGCCCATAGAGGGTGTGGCACAGTGCGCAGGTTTTATTGAACAGGGCACGACCTTGGGACAGGTCGGCTTTCTTCAGACGCTCCGGCGTCAGGTCGGATTTATATTTGGCGATGAGCTGTTTCTTTTGATCGTTAGTCGAACGAATGTCTCCCCAAACTTCTTTTAACTGTTCGTGCAATGAGGCGTCTTTCAAACTCGAAATCTGGCGCGCCTGAAAAGGCGATATGTCCCGCCGATCAATTTTTCCCTCGGCCACCGCGTTCAGCAAAGCCCGGGCCGAACCAGCGCGGGAAACCAGCGCTCCGATGACTTCCGTTCGTTCCGAGTCCCCGAAATTTTTGTAATGTCCGATAATCAAAGCGGGCGTCGCCGGATCATCATACGCCATCAAGCCGCGCACCGCCGTCACGGCCAGCGCCTTGTCGAGCAAGGCCGACTTCAGGAGGTCGGGCAATCCATCCGGACGCTTCTCAATTAATTTTTCCAACGCCTCCCGCCGTTCCAAGTCGCTGACAGAATGATCTGTCACCAGATTCTTCAAAGCCTCAAGCGCCTTTGGATCGCCGAAGATAACCGCCAAGTCCCGAGCTTTCTTGATCAAAGCTACGTTCGTTCCTTGGTTGATTTTTCCAGAAAATTCACTCCACGCCGCCGGACGCTTCGCCTGTTTCCATCCATTCATGGCTTCGGTCATTCCGTCCAGGACATCCGATTGCAGGGCAGGGGAGGTTGTTGCCATCTTCAACAAAACGTTGATCGGCGTCGAATTCGTTTCCAAATCTTCCGTCAATCGTCGCACCAAAAATTTACGCACCAATGGAATGCGGCTTTCCTTGAACAGATCAATTGCGCGCATCGGATTTACGACGGGCAAAGGTTCAATCCCATACCAATCCATCAATGGCAGGTTGTGATCCAAGGCATCTTCCTTGTGTCCCACGAGGGCGGCAGCCAGTTCCCATCGCTGGGTCGCCGGCATTTTTTGCAACGCTGCCGCGAGATAGAGCCGGACCAGTCCGGATTTTTCTTTCTTCGCCAGCGAGATGAAATCTTTGCGAGCCGCTTCACTGACCTTTCCGTCATCAAAAAGCAAACGCACCGCCCACGACCGGACATTTTCATTGGTGTGCGACAGTTGCTTCCGCAACCACGCCTCAGTTGTGCCCCCGGTCACATAGAGCGCCCACAGCGCCCGCAACTTCTTCGCCGGTTCCTTCTGCTCATCGAACATTTTTATCAAACCAGCGTGAACCTTCGTCATGTCTTTTCCCTGTGCAGCCCGATCCTGTAAAATGACCCGCGCCTGCCGGACAAACCATTCGTTCGGATGCAACTGCAATTGCACCAGTTCAGCATCGCTCTTGTGCGTCAGATCTCCGAAGGCCTCCGTCGGTGCCTCACCATAGTTTATTTTGTAAATGCGTCCCGAAGTCCGATGGACACCATCATTTTCATGGCATTCACCCACGTCCGACCAATCGGCGATAAAGACGCCGCCGTCTGATCCATACGCCAAATCAATCGGTCGAAACCATTCGTCGTCATCCTTCATCATGTCCTCGCCATGTTTGCCGACGTAACCGGAACCGGAACGCATCACGATGTCGTTGTTCAACCGATGCCCATGCAAATTCAGTGTAAACAGCGTGTCGCGATATTTGGCCGGCCAATTATTGCCGAGGTAAAACATCAACCCCGTGTGCGCATGACCTCCGCCCAAAATATCAGTCAGCCCCCGCGCCGAACGCGAATCCTGCCAGGTCTGGCCCGTGTCCCAGTGATAATGATCCGCGTGTTGCCCGATCAATTGATAAGTATGCCGGTCAAAATCCTCCCCGAACATCCGTTGATAATGCGCCCCTGGAATGACATGCCACAAATGCCCGATCACCGTGTTGATAAAAAACGCCTCGCCCATGTCATTCCAATCCATGCCCCACGGATTCGTCGTCCCATGCGCCACCGCTTCAAAAACTTTTCGCGTCGGATGGTAGCGCCAAATCCCGGCGTTGATCGCCGTCCGCTCATCTTTGGACGTGCCCGGTCGTCCCACAAACGACGTCGCCAGAATGCCTTGCCGCCCATACAGCCATCCATCCGGCCCCCACTTTAAACCATTCACAATCGTGTGATGCGCATTGTCTCCCTCCCAGCCGGTTAAGACCACTTCCGGTTCACCATCAGGAACATCATTGCCGTCTCTATCCGGGAAAAATAACAAATCAGGCGCCGCCAAAATCCACACTCCGCCAAAACCGCACACCACACTCGTCACCCGTTGCCCCTGGTCCCAAAACACCGTTCGCTTATCAAAACGCCCGTCATGATTCGTGTCTTCCAAAACAATCACGCGATCGCGCAATTTTTTTTCGAAGCCGCGACTGGCCTCCATATAAGTATAATTCTCCACGACCCACAGCCGCCCGCGACTGTCGGTTGTCATGGCGATGGGCTGTTGCACGTCGGGTTCCCCCGCGAACAACGTCGCCTTAAACCCCGGCGGCAAAACAATCCTCTTAACCGCGTCCTGTGGCGTGAGCGGCACGTTGGTGGAAATCTCCGTGTTGTAAGGAACCGGAAACTCCGCTGCCACCCCTTGCAACACGACCGCAAGAAGAAGTCCGATGACACCGTGGACCGAAAAGGGATGGCGGATAGTTTGCACCTGGAACTGATCCTACTGACATCTGAACTGATAGGAAATTGCTTTTTGACGGTAGGGACGATCGCGCCGCGTCGTCCGCCCGCGATCACGCCGCCTATACAAACTCGTAGCAGCCGACGTGAGAAGGCTCTCACTATCGGGTTGGTTCTGACTCGCGGTTCGCAGAGCGAACATCAAAACAATTTGTTCAAAGCTCACGCGGTCCGCATCTGAATTTTTCGATTTCTGCAGCCCGCGAAATCCCGACGGGATGACTGAAACATAGCCCGGCACTTCAGTGCCGGGTAAACGTCCAAAACGAAGTTTCACGACAGCGCGACGAAGGAGTTAACAAAGTTCCTTCTCCGCCTTGCACTCAACTCTCAACCATCGACATCTTCCCCGACCGAGCTCAACGCCTGGTGAAAGAGGCGGTAGAAAAAGCGGTCGCGACAACACCACCGCCTGGTAATAGAAATCGCCTAATTCCAATCAATAAATCTAGGTAGGGACCGTCGCGCCGCACGGTCCTTGTGGTCGTCGGTAATGATTTTCCATTCTTCGCCAAGATCGTCTTTAGTATTTGACAGAATAATTTAATGTTAGTAAATACTAACATATGAAGTTGCACGCGACCAGACGATTGCCTGCTGCGGCGCGTCGCCGCACTATTCTGGAGGCCGCGTTGGGGCTTTTAGCCAAGGAAGGTTATGCTGGAATGACAACGGCTAGTGTCGCACGCACGGCTGGGGTGGCCGAACCCATTCTTTATCGCCACTTTTCTTCAAAACGGGTCATGCTGCGCGCTTTACTCGATGAAGTAGTCACGCGGATGATGGCGGCATTCCAGGAACTGATTCAAGGAGAGGTCGATCCAGTAGCGGCTTTGCGCAAGATTTGTCTGGGCTATCCCGTTTTGTCACAGCGCTATCGTGAGGAGTTTCGGATCGTCAATCAAACCCTCGTTCATGTGAACGATCGGGCAACGCGGCTCTTGTTAGTTCGCCATTATGAATCATACCATGCGTTTCTGCAGAACTTGATTGAAAGAGGCCAGCAGAACGGCACATTGCGAAGGGATATTCCAGCATCGGTCGGTGCCTGGCACCTGATTCATTCGGCGCTTGGATTTTTGATGACTCAGGATTTGCGGGGAGAAGAACGGGCAAGACGAGATGCTAAGAAACTGGCCGAAGCAACGTTGGCTGGTTTGATATCAAAATGAGAACTGTCATCCTCGCTCTATCGTTTGTTCCATTCCTCTATTATGGAGGAAAGGATACGATGTTTCATTTTCGTGGTCGGAAAGTCAGTGCGACCGAACATCTGCTTCATCTCGTCCTGGGACTCGTTCTTGCCGTTATGTTTTCCCATGCTGTGATGGCGCATCACGGCATCGTCCTTGTAACCATGTTGCTTTTCGTGATCATCGGCGGCTTGGATGAATACGTCTTTCATCGCGGAATTCCGGCCGAAGAATCGGACCTTCACGCCAAAGAGCACCTCGCTCTGTTGACCTTTATTATCATATCGCTGGCGACTGATTGGCTCGAAAAAAACAATTGGAATGTTTCGCCTGTGATCGAACGAATTCGCGCCCTGGCGGCGCAAAGCGTATGAACGCCCCCGCTTCCCGTTACGTTCTGTTTGCCGGAATCAGTGTTTTGATCGCGCTGGCATTTCCTGTGACGCGCCATATCCGTGAGCGAAGTTTGCGCAGACAGTATTTCATCCTTCAAGGCATCACGATTCTTGGGGCGATCATCGGGGCCAAAATCTCCGTTTTGTTTGGCGATTATCACTGGCCGTGGAAACCGGTTGAAAACTGGAGTGCTGTTCTTTGGTCGGGGCGATCGATTATGGGCGCGCTGATACTTGGTTTTCTTTTTGCCGAAGCCGCGAAACCGATCATGGGCTATGCGATGCCCCCGAATGATCGTTTCGCCGCGGTTCTTCCTTTTACAATTGCGATAGGACGGATTGGTTGTGTGACGGCGGGATGCTGTCGCGGACTCCCTTACGATGGTTGGTGCGCCTTGCGCGGTGTGGATGGCATTTCGCGTTATCCCACGCAGGTTTTTGAAATGATTTTTCAAATGGCCGTTGGCCTTTTGTTTGTCGCCTTTGTTCGAAAGAAAATATTCTTCGGCCGCTTGTTTTCATTTTATTTGATGATTTATGGGGCGTTTCGATTTGTTACCGAATTCATTCGCGACACGCCAAAGTTCTTCGGGGCCCTGTCCGCCTACCAGATACTGGCATTGGGAATGATCATCCTTGGCGCATTGTTCTTTTTAAAACGAACCTTCGCGCCGCCATCGACATGGAACCAATTTCAGTCCCAAACCGCGCATAAACAATTAACCCCGCAAAAAATTGGAGGCATCGCATGAGTTATGAAATCGACCCAAACAAAGGGAGCGGCTGGAAAAAGGCCTTGAAAGTCCTCGCCACGATAGTCGGGATCGCAGTGTTAGCCGTGATTCTACTAATCGGTTTGGCCTTCGGCGCCTGCTTTTTAGGAAAATAATGGCCAATATCATCGATTCAGCTAAAGGGCAATTTCATCACGAGATTGTAAGCAATCCGGTGACGCACGGTTGGGTTCTCAACCTGTATCGCGGTGGTGAGCGTTATCCGCAACGCGTTTGTGATTATTTTCAAAGCGACTTTGCCCCAACCAAAGAACTGACCGTGCGACTGTGCCAGCACGCGGCGGAAGAAGATAAACACGTGCATCTCTTTGGGAAAGCGATCAGCGATCTCGGCCAGCCAGTCGTCGAGATTGAGATTGGCGACGTATTTAACGAAGTCATCCGGTCTTTTACTCCCGGCAGTTTTCACATTGTTGAATGTGATTCGCCAGACGTTCGCCGCCGCAAATTAGCCAACTTCCTTGCTCACGCACATCATCTGGAGAAGCGCGTCGAACGTTCATTTGCCTATCACATCGATGCCTGCGAGCGTGCGGGGAAAAGTTATGTCGCCGAACAAGTCAGCCGGGCCAGGCAGGATGAACAAGGCCATGTGCAATACACTCGCGAGACTGTTTTTGACCTGATGACACGCCGCGAAGCTGCGGAAATTATGGAGGTTCATTGCCGCGCCGAAGCCAAAGCCAACCTGATATTTTCACAGCGACAAGTGCGGCTGTTTCTGTCGAAGTTCAGTTATACGATTCCGAAACGCCGTCAATGGCTTTATCGAATTTGCGCAACCATCATGGAGACTGCCGGACAATATGCCTGAAACTCAACCACCACTGGCTCAACGACTGGAAACGATACGTGGCACGTTGCTGACGCTCGATGAACCGGCGGCCATCGCCTTCTTTTCACTGGAGAATTTTGATGTTCTGTTGAAGACGACCATTAGCCTTTGTCCAGATTGCCTGGTCCATGTGCCGGCGATTGTTTTCACAAATCAAAAACGCGTGTGGATGCGCAAGCTATGCGAAAAGCATGGAGCCGTTACATGCCTGATGGAAAACGACGAAAAATTTTATCACCTTTCCAATAAAGACCGATGGGGACGAAAATTCGCCAGCGATAAAGTTATGGTATTCCCGGCGTTCAACGGAGGGTGTTGTGGAGAGGGAAACGGCTGTGTGGAAGAGAATGAGAATTTCGCCGATCAGTCGGCCAACAAATCATGCACGATCCTGGTTGAAGTGACGAATGCTTGTAATCTTTCGTGTGCGGTGTGTTACAGCGATGCACGCGGCGATCGCAAGATGCCTTTGGCGGTTTTCAAAGAATACATTTCCCGTCTGATAGAACGACGGAAAGTTCTCGACTCGGTTCAGCTCACCGGTGGCGAGGCGGCATTGCATCCGGAATTTTGGGAAATGGTGGCGTTTCTTCATGCTCAACGAGAGGTCAAAAAAATTTATCTGCCGACCAATGGCATTATTTTCGCTAACCCCGAGATCGCAGCGCGTTGCTTGCCTTTCCGCGATAAACTGATGGTGCTGCTGCAATTTGATGGCAAAACAGTTCAGACCAGCCATGCCATGCGCAACGCGAACACGACACAGATTCGCGACACAGTAATCGAAAATTTTTCGCAGCACGGCATTCACATGCAGTTAACCATGACGATAACCCAGGGCGTGAATGACCATGAGATCGGCTGGGTCGTGGAAAAAGGATTGCGCCATTCCCACATCAAAGTAGTTGCACTGCAGCCCGTCACCTATTCAGGCCGTTACAACCTGGGACAAAATCCGACTGAGAGAATGACCCTCTCCGATTGTGTGAAAGCCGTCGCAACACAGATCCATCAGCGAACCAGCATTGATGATTTTAAACCGATTCCATGCAGCCATCCGAATTGCGGTTGGATTACTTTGTTTGTTCAACGCCTTGGTTTAACAGCTAATATCGCGCGACACATCGACCTGGAAAGCGCCATGAATCGTGTTTCAAACCGGACGTTGCTCAATTCCACCGAATTGCGTTCAGTAATTGGATCGGAGCCAAAAAATCTAATTCACCAGATCGGCGCCTGGGCTGGCCGCAAATTAATTCGTTCGACCGATGTTTTTGCCATCGCCATCAAGCCCTTCATGGACAAGTTCAATTACGATCAGGACCGCATTTCTGCCTGTTGCCATCATTTACTTGATACTAAGGGCAATGCCACTTCGTTTTGTGAATACAATGCACGTTTGCGACCGTTGGATTCGTGGGAATCGTTTCCGTTTTTGAAGCAGCAGGCAGAGACACTTGCTGCTCCAACTCGATAATTTTTGTTCCATGGAGATGATTGCGACAGCCATCCAATTGATCACGCTCATGGTTGCGTTCTCCATCATCGAAAGTTGGTGGCCCGCGGCACGTGAGCACAAATGGTGGCGACGGCCTTTGCTGGTGGACATCTGTAGTTGGCTGGTGCATCCGCTGTCTGTCAGCGCCGGCATCGCACTGGCAGTGGCGTTCAATGATTGGATTTTATTGAAACCTTTTGGCCTCAGTCCGACTGCCACCGAACTTCGAAGGTCTGTAGCGGCGATTCCGTTTTGTGTTCAGATTTTAATCGCAGTCGTCATTGTAGATTTTATCTGGTATTGGCTGCATCGGGCCTATCACCACTTTTCAGTGCTGTGGGCATTTCATCTCATTCATCACAGTAGCGAAAAACTGGATTGGCTGTCCACTTCACGACTTCATCCCTTGGGCCAGACGTTGGACCACGCCGCGATTACCATTGTGCTCCTGCTGCTCGGATTTCCTGTCAGTGTTGTTGTCGCGTCCAACGTTGTGATTGGAGCCGGAGCTGTTGTAACCCATGCGAATGTGCCGTGGAATTTCGGTTTGTTACGCCACATTTTGGTTTCGCCGGTATTTCATCAATGGCACCACGCACGGACAGATGACGCC